>DAOVVW010000276.1 GCA_030636965.1 Pseudomonadota bacterium
CCATGGCACTCCCCCCATGAATTTGGTTACACTATAATACAGCAATATCATATTTATTAAAAGTGTTGTATTTAGACTCAGTAGTAGCTCTGTTGGGAGTTTGGTCGCCTCTGTGGGGAAAATGGAGATTAGAAATTGGGCTTGGATGATTAGATCATTAGAAATTAGAGTATTAGACACGTTACGCATCACGCATTACTCATCACGATATTCTTAGTAAATTCAAAACCCGAGACTCGAGACTCAAAACTCCGAAAATCGCTCATTCGTCCCCGCGATGGGAAGGCATGAGCACTCTGATTATTTCTTGTCCTTGTACTGTCTGTTTGTGAACCCCCTTGCATCCAATTCCTCATCCAGGTATGTAATCGTAGCGAAAAGCTCATCGAAATAATCGCCAATGCTCCCTTCGCAGTTAGCAATTACAAACCCTAAATAGCCCTTGACCAGATTGACGAGTACCTCCGGGGGCGGGAGTTCTCCGGGCAGGAAATCAGAGGCAAAAGCGGCCAGAAACCAGCTGATTGACGCTATCCTGTCTTCCTCCTCCGGTTGCGCGAGGGCGTTGCCGAAGACGGTAAGGATATATTTATGCAGAGTCTCGGCGTTGTAGAAGAGCTGCCGGGCCTCATCCTCACTCCCTTCGTAGGCATCAGATGCCGCCAGGCTCTCAGCGAAGGTATCTGCCATGAAGGCAAGAAACTTTTCATCCCTGTTCACTGTTGCCGACAGGATTTTAGTGCCGATGGCCGGGTCGAGGCGGACAGTGAGGATATCAAGTCCGTATTCAACAAAGGTGTGGTAGAGCTGCATAGCCAGGTCTTCCGGGATGCCGGGTAGATATACCTCGAGAGGAGCATTCTGGGCGAGAATTTTCGCCCATGTGACCACATAACCTTCTGGTTCGCCATCTTCCGATTCGCCGAAGGTTATTCCACTCTTGTGAGCGGTCATGTCCGCCCCCCAGAGCTCATTGTGGCTGACGAATCCGTAGGCCAGAGCCTTTTCCTGTCCGGTCTTTTTGCGATTCCAGATATTCATGAAGTCGTAATGGAACTGGTTGAAAATCTCGTCTCTGACTTCATCTGTCTCTGCAAAGTAGTAGTTGAACATATCCGGGGCAATTCCCCCGTAAATCTCGTTCATATTCCTCTCATCATCTGCCTTGTTGAGAGCGTCATCGATGTATGCATGAGTGGCCCAGCCCCAGGAGTGGGCAGTTGATGAAAACATGGCGACACACAATATCGCCATCAAGGTAACAGTTAGTGATCTTTTCATATTAATTCTCCTTCCATGCATGGGCTTTTTCTGCAGGGCAAAGCCCGAAGGCCCTCAGCAAACTCAGACCGCTTTCAATTACCTGTATCCATCCGGATCACCCCCTTTTCCCCTTGGGACCTCTGCTTATTACCGGCCAAGTCTTGCACGTCGTCAGTTACTGATGGGATACAAGTGAAGTGGACTCATTTCACCTTCGGGCGATAGTCGTCCGGTGCAAACTGATGAATCCCGAGATTTCTGTTTAGTTGATGGATATCAAGGAATATGCCAGCTGGGGCCTGAGGATGATGCGCTTTCAACAGCTTGTAATTGTTGGGTAATTTAAAACAGGTGGACGAATTGATGGATCAGGATGGGAAATGGAATGCGCAGTTTCCAGGGTGAAGTGTGTAGCTGGGTGCGCGCTAGGTTAATTCGTAACGGGGTATGGAGGTATCGGGATGTGGGGGTTTAAGTGAACAGGGAGAAGGCAGGAGTGTTCGCGTAGAACATTAGAAATCAGAGCATTAGACGTTGAACATTGAACGTTAAACGTTGAACACTAGCGTAAATCTCATTACGACTTCAGTTCCTTAAGATCTTCTTTAAGCCTGTTCGCGGACAGGATGAGACTCTCCAGCCGTGCTTCTATCAACTGGGGGAATGTGTTGCCGTCGGTCTCGATGGCAAGGAAGGGCAGGGAAAGCCGGTCACTGTGCTTTTTCCAGAAATCGGCGTTCTTCTTGGAAAAGTTCGGCTTTTCGTCCTCGAGCCTATGGTTTAGTATGGATTCAGCGATCCTGCTGGGCATACAGCCGAAGGGACCGATACTAATAATGCCGTGGGTCTCATCCCCTATTTCCTTGAGGGCCAGGGATGTTGTCAGTATTGTCTCCCCGGTAAATTCAGGATTGATAAGGCTGCTTCCATTTTTTATCAGGTATTCGACATCAACTTTGTGTCCATCGCTGAATCCAGAGAGCCGAAGTTGATTGATTACCTGAGTTTCCATCCGCCTGAAGAACACTCCCTTTATTGTTGCCCTGAGCCGCTCCAGTAAGGATGTTCCGGGCAGTATTCCTGTTGCTGCAATGTGGTTTACATACTGAAACCACTCATTAATGGGTGCAGTTCTGACTACGATTCCTTCTTTTGCAAGCCTCTGAACCAGAAACTGGCTGGAAAACTCGTCCCTTCTTACATAGATCTCGCCGATCAACGATATCTTAGTGGCCTCGTTAAGTGTCATCTTCTTTCTGAATGCGGCGAGTTTTGCCATTTCCTCGCCCACGACGTCAATTACCGCTGCCTGGCCGTCTCTGGCCAGGCTGTACAGGATACTCTCTGTGCTTTCCTCCAGGGCCCTCAACGCTCCTGCCTGGTCATCAGCCAGAGCAAGAATGCCCGCGCGGACATCCTCCAGCCCATCGGAAATAATGGTAGCCAGTACAGCTCGTGAAGTAAATCCTGAAGGCATTCCTCTCGCGTACCTGCCCTTCGAGGACGGCGACAGCAGG
>DAOVVW010000088.1 GCA_030636965.1 Pseudomonadota bacterium
AAGAATAGAGGGTGAGGGAAAAACAGTATGTGGATAAGAGCAGGCGCGCTTACACTGAGTGACCGCGCTTCGGCTGGAGAGTACGAGGACAGAAGCGGCCCCGCGATAATGGAGGAACTTGCCTCTCTTGATATTGAATGGGCAAGGATCGACATACTACCGGACGAAGAGAAACTTATTTCGCAGACCCTGTCCAAATGGGCTGACGTTGACAAACTGGATCTGATATTGACCACCGGCGGCACAGGTCCCGCGCCGAGGGACAGGACCCCCGAGGCGACTATAAGTATTCTCGACTTCGAGATTCCGGGTATTCCGGAGTCAATGAGGGCAGCAGGAAGAGATCATGTTCCCACAGCAGCCCTGGCCCGTGGCGTAGCCGGTGTCAGGGGTGAAACAGTCATCATAAACCTCCCCGGCAGTCCAAAGGCGGTCCGGGAAGGAGTCGATGTCCTCAAACCGCTCCTGATCCATCTCATCCAGAAGGTCAAAGGAGATCCATCGGAGTGCTGCTCCTAGAGCAGTGACCGGAAGGCAGACTGGTGAAAGGAATTCTCATTACTTTTGAGGGGATCGAGGGCTCTGGTAAATCTACTCTCATCACCCTCGTCGCAGATGCCCTGATAAAGAAAGGGCTCGACACTGCCATCACGAGGGAGCCTGGCGGAACGGATCTGGGCGTGTCTTTAAGAAAGATACTCCTCGATCCCGAAGGTGCCGCCATCTCTCCCATGGCCGAGCTTCTCCTGTATGCGGCGGACAGGGCTCAGCACTTGAACGACTTAGTCGAACCCGCTCTTAAAGAGAGAAAAATTGTTCTTTGCGACCGTTTCTCAGATGCCACCGAAGCATACCAGGGATCTGGAAGAGGTCTTTCAATGGATATGGTCAGGGCGGTAGACGAGTGCGCAAGAGGCGGGCTTTCACCCGACCTCACTGTCCTGCTGGACCTTCCACCCGAAGTTGGGCTTGCGAGGGCTCGGAAGCGCAATTTGAACGGATACACCTCAGATGAAACCAGATTCGACGACGAAGAACTCGCCTTCCACGAGCGGGTGAGAGAAGGTTACCTTGCGATTTCGGGACGGGAACCGGAACGGTTCCTGATTCTCGACGGTATGGCATCTCCGAAAGACCTCGCGAGGCGTGTAATTGAGGAGATCGAATCCCGGTTCGGCAGGTGACTTTTGTTCACCACAGAGACACCTTTCAGTTGAGTGCGTAGGGCGTAGTGCTAAGGGCGCGATTAAAAAAACATTGTGAATATCACCTGCGGCGTGATGCGTTCCGCAGGAGCGACGCGGCAATCTTATGGGGCGAGATCATGTATCTTAACCAGAGATTCGAAACTAAGGAAAAGGGATTGGCTTTCACCTTGAAACTCAGTTCGTCAGGTACAAGAAAGACGGAGAACACGGTGTATTTGCATAGGAGCATGTCGGGGTATGGAAGTATTGACATTATATTTTTTCGCACTTCGCCCTACGCCCTACGCACTGAGATCTAACTAAAATGAGCACACTATTCGACAAAATTCAGGGTCAGGACAGACCACTGAAAATATTAAAAAGAGCCATCGAGAGCAACCGAATCCCCACCGCCTATCTGTTCACGGGGCCTCCGGGTTGCGGCAGGAAGAAGGCAGCTATTGCTATGGCAGCTTCTCTCAACTGTGAGACGGGCGGACTCGCATGTGAGGTCTGCAGCTCCTGCAAACAACATACGTCTGGCACTCACCTGGATCTGCACATTACTGAACCGGCTCCTGGAAAAACAGGTATTCTTCTTGACCAGATAAAAAGCGTCATCGGGAAAGCCATTCTCATGCCCATGCAGGGGAAGTTTTCCGTCTTTGTTGTCGATGGCGCCCACACCATGAATATGGAGGCCGCCAATACCTTTCTCAAGACACTGGAGGAACCTCCGGCAACATCGCGCTTCATCCTGATCGCGCCTGACAGAGACTCAGTCCTTCCCACAATATCCTCCAGGTGCCAGACCCTGTCCTTCTCACCCCTTGGCCGAAATATCGTAAGGAAACTCCTGGAAAGAGAGGGAATCGTTGGAGAGAGGGCAAAACTGCTGTCATCCATGGCAAGGGGAAGCATGGAGCGGGCTCTTACCTACCAATCCGAGGAAGTACCGGAAAAACTCGCGAATGAATTCGAACCCCTTGCCTCTTTACACAAGTCAGACCACAAGAAGCTCCTTGATCTTGCTGAACGATGGGGCAGGAACAGGGAAGAGGCGCTGGGAATTCTCGATTTTATGGTCCAGTGGTACAGGGACATGATGATTTTATCACTTGAAGGTCCTGAGGATCAGGTAATACATATTTCGCACCTTCCGGAACTGCAGGAAGGAGCAACTGCTCTCAAGGCAGGTTCTCTTTCAGCCATTCTGGAGGCAATTGAGGATGCCAGAGACGATCTTAATAAAAACACAAATGTTGAACTAACTCTTGACAGGCTGCTGTTAACCATAAGAAGCTACGCACCCGTACAACCAATATGAGCGGACTATCCGCTCTTTATCCATAACTAAAGATGAGTAAAAAGCCATGAATGAACTTTTTACGACCATCTCAAAGAGGATACAACATGGAACAGATAACATCCGACACTGAAAAAAAAGAAGAAACTAAAGAAAAAACAGCACGTTCTGTGCTTATACGGATCAGAGGGCAGAACCGGACATTACATTTCGATGCTGGAGAGCACAAGCTGACCCCTGGAGATGAAGTCGTAGTCTCAGGCCCGAAGGGAAAAGCCATTGGTACTGTTATCGAGCCTCCACTTGAGCTTCCTTGTACGAAATGTGAGCAGCCCAAGGTACTGCGCAAAGCCACGCCGGACGAGATAGAACGCGACGAGGAAAACAGGGAACTGGAGAAAAAAGCCTTCGATTACTGCCATGAGGTCATCGAGGACTGGGAGATTCCCATGAAACTGGTCAGCGTTGAGTTTCTTCTGGACCGCTCCAACGCGGTGTTTTACTTCACCGCTGAAAAGCGAGTTGATTTCAGGGAGCTTGTAAGAAATCTTGCGAAGGAATTTCAACTCAGGATCGAGATGCGCCAGGTAGGCATCCGGGACGAAGCGAGGCTAATGGGGGGAATCGGGCCGTGCGGAATGACATTTTGCTGCTGTACGTTCCTCAAAGAATTCGCCCCCATCTCGGTGAAGATGGCAAAGGAGCAGAATGTCATCCTCAACCCGAACAAGATATCGGGTGGATGCGGCAGGCTTCTTTGCTGCCTTAACTACGAATACGATATGTACCAGGAGGTCTCTAAAGACCTTCCCAAGGTTGGCAAGAAGGTTACCCTCCCGGAGGGGACTGGCAGAGTTCGGGGCTGGGATATCTTCACAAGAACCATCACCGTAGACATCCCGGATCAGGACCCTCTGGTGATGACAATCGAGGAATTTCAGGAGAAGATGAAGTGAGCGAAACCTTCTATGTAACGACACCCATTTACTACGTCAACGATGTCCCCCATATCGGTCACCTCTATACTACAGTAGCTGCCGATGTGATTTCCCGCTACATGCGTTCAGCAGGGAAAAAAGTAATGTTCCTCACAGGAACCGACGAACATGGGCAGAAGGTTGAGCAGGCAGCCATGGAAAGAGGCTTAGCTCCCAAGGATCACTGCGACGAGATGGTGGTTCGTTTCCAGGAGCTCTGGAGACGCTTTGCCATAAGTAACGACGATTTCATAAGAACCACCGAACCCCGCCACACTGCTATCGTTCAAAAATTCATGGAAATTCTCAAAGAGCATGGAGATATCTACACCAGCACATACAGCGGCCTTTATTGCGTACCCGATGAACGGTTCTGGACGGAAAAGGACCTTGTGGACGGAAACTGCCCGGACTGCGGTAGGGAGGTCGTTCGCATTGACGAGTCCAACTATTTCTTCAGAATGGGCAATTATCACGAATGGCTGAGAAAACACATTGAGGATAATCCAGGGTTCATAAGGCCGAAAACCCGCCGCAACGAGATCCTGGGATTTCTGAAAAAGCCCCTCGCGGACCTGTGCGTCAGCAGACCCAAGGAAAGGCTTCACTGGGGTGTGGAGATACCTTTCGACAGCGATTATGTGACCTACGTGTGGTTCGACGCTCTGATCAATTACGTCACAGCATCCGGTTACGGGGTTGATGATGAAAAATTCAGATCCTTCTGGGAAAATTCAACACATCTGATCGGCAAGGACATCCTCACTACCCATACAGTCTACTGGCCAACGATGTTAAAGGGTATCGGCCTGCCACCCCCAAAGAGGGTGTTCGCCCATGGATGGTGGACTGTGGAAGGGCAGAAAATGTCCAAGTCCATCGGCAATGTTGTTGAGCCGAACCTGCTTGCCGATGAGTACGGTCATGATGCGATCAGGTATTTTCTCCTCAGAGAAGTTCCCTTCGGGCTGGACGGCGATTTCTCCCACTCGGCGCTCATAGGAAGGATCAACTCTGATCTAGCCAACGACCTGGGAAACCTTCTGCAGCGATCCCTGGGAATGCTGGACAAGTACAGGGAAGGAGAGATCCCGGAAAAACCCGCTGATGCCGACTTGGGCGATGCCGAAAAGGCCCTCTCAGAGCACGCGGCCGGTACGGCCTCGGCGATAGCGGGCTATATGGATGACCTGGCCTTCGACCGGGCACTAAAGTCGATCTGGGGGTTTATTGGCAACGCCAATAAATATATCGATTCGGCAGCGCCCTGGACTCTCTTCAAGGACAATGCCCAGCAAAAGCTGGATGCTGTTATGTACACTCTTTTCGAGGCAATCCGCCACACGGCGGTGATGATAAGCCCCTATATGCCTGAAACAGGCCACAAGATGTTCCGCCAGATAGGCATCGTCAAGATGAAGGAACTCCACACCGTAACATCCCTGGATGAATGGGGCGCGCTCCCCGGTGGAACGAAGACTTTCCGTGGACCTGCCCTGTTTCCCAGGATCGAAACGGTGCCAGAGATCGCGAAGACAGCCAGCGGCACGAGTTCTGAGAATGAAGAAAAGCCGAAGAGTTCGGAGAAGAAGAAAAAGGGGGCAAAAGGAAAGGGAAAGGACAACATGATATCCATTGAAGATTTCGCTAATGTTGAGATGGTAGCAGCCCGTGTTCTGGAAGCCGAGAAGGTACCAAAGTCCAAAAAGCTCATTCGGCTGATCGTAAATGCCGGTGAAGAGAGGCAGCTCGTTGCCGGTATAGCGGAAAATTACGAGCCCAAGGACCTGGTGGGCAAGACAATAGCCATCGTTGCCAACCTGAAACCGGCAAAATTAATGGGTGTTGAATCCAGGGGCATGCTGCTTGCCGCCGAGGACGATTCAGGAATTCACGTGCTTACGTTTGAAAAGGACGTTAAACCAGGCACGAGAATCAAATAGAACATCAGGTTTGAGCCCCAGCCTCACGCGTTAGACCACCACTTGAAGATGCTGAGTTTTATAGAGGTCACAGAGTTGGGCTTGGGTTTCATCTAAAGAGATAAGAGCTTTTAACGCAGTGCAGCCACTTACAGGCTGCTCCGCAGGGAGGGCTAGTCAGCCCTTAGCGCAGGGGGCCGCAGACTTTAGGGTTATCGTATTAGAACATCAAGACATTAGTAATTGGGTATTTAGTTGTATTAATTCTTCTATATACG
>DAOVVW010000125.1 GCA_030636965.1 Pseudomonadota bacterium
GAAACTGGCAGACGGGTTTTGCCCATCACTCTTTACGAAAAAAGGCGCCCCTGCCCAGTCTGAAAGATCTCGATTGGCCTGGACCAGAGGAGTGTGTCCCTCTCCGAGGTAGATAATATCCTCGGGGGGAACGGTAGGAAGGATCAGTTCGTGGAACAGGAATATACCCGACAGAGAGGGAGCATTTGACATTTTTCTTCTGTCAAATATATCCTGCCACTCTGGACCGGTAACACTCTCCAGTTCTGAAAAGCTGCGGTCTGTCAGCTTCATAAGAGAACCGCATGCCGGACATGTATAGAAAAACTGATCGATGGGATAGGTTTCACTGCAGCTTATACAGGAATACGCAAGATCTCCTCTATAGGTTGGCAGCGGAATGTTTTCCCGGGTATTGTCCCTGCGGTTTTTCATAGATCCTCCAGGTCTTTTACGGAATAGTTCCGGAAATATTAACAGCCTTTCTGAAACGCTGCAACTTGCCAAAGATATCTGACGTTGTTATTACCATGCCATCACGTTTATAATTCACTGACAGGACACGAAAAATGAAACTACTTATGTTTTACACACCATCTTTCTGGTACAAAACTTTTCAGAAAAGTCTGCCCCAGGCGCCTGATGTTGACGTTGATGTTGAAGTAAACAACTGCATACTAGTCCTTGTACAGGTGGAGGCAGAGGACATCGACAAGAGAAAGAAGGTGACAGACAAGCTTCTGAAAAACCTGAAGTGGCTAGCCGGAAAATTCGAATCGAAAAGGGTAGTGCTTCACTTTTTCTCACATCTTTCTGAAAGTCGATCCAGCCCTGAATTCGCCCGCGAGGTACTTGAGGACGCCTCGAAGCGCCTGATATCTTCGGGGTACGAGGTACACTTGACTCCATTCGGCTATTTCTGCGAAATGAAACTTCACATCGGCGGGGAATCTCTTGCGAAGGTGTTTAAGTCCTTCTGAGTCGGGCTTTTGGAAATTGGATAAAGAACATTAGAGCATTAGAACTGGAAGTTGGTAGTTTGTGTTCACGTTGGTCGTTGGACATTGGACGTTGGGCAATATAGGAGCCCGTCGGTCCCTTACTTTGCTTCCCCCGCCTTTCCCTCATCAGTTGAACGAGCTGAGTCAGAATCATCAGGCATATCTGATTCGTCACCCTCTCTTTTCAGGGCTCCTGGGTCTTGAGCGCCCTCTTCAGTCCCTTCCTTGAACCCCCTGATGGCCTTTCCCAGGCTACGGCCAACATCCGGTAGCTTTTTGCCCCCGAACAGAAAAAGGGCCACGACAAGAACGATCAGTAATTCCTGGATTCCCAATCCACCGATCATTTCATCTCCTCCCCGGATTTGCGATCGAAGGCGTATGAATCAACAACATTATCCCTGAAAGAGACTGTGAGATTGAAAAAACGCGTGATACTGGCTTCTTTTGCCTTCTCCACGTGAATCTCGATACGTGTATAAGTCCACTTCGGCAGTCCGTCCCTGTCAAGACCCTCGAAGTCCGGCGGTCCGAACGCATCCAGGATCCCCTGACGAGTCGTCACTCCGGGTCGAATTACGCTTGATGGATCTACAGTCGGGAACTGACCAAGAGAGAGGGTTGCCGACGGCATGCACCCCGAAACCACACTGAGGATAAAGACAGCCAGCAGGGATGTCGTTAAAACCTTTAACAATCTTACATGTCTCCTATCCATCAGATCAGATCCCTCGTCATGATTACCAGATTCTGCCTGTTTCCCACTGCATCCAGAACATAGTCTCTCATGACAGCCTCCTCCCTGAACCCCAGTTTTGAGAAGACTTCGAGAACCGTTTTCTGGTCCGCGACAACCTCAGCTGTGAGTTTTTCCAGCTCCTCATCGATCGAATTATCAAAAATTTCATTTGCAAGAAGCCTTGCGAGCCCATGTTTTCGATAATCAGGGGAAATCACGATCCTTACACCCCCCATGTGCCTCATCCAGCCGAAGGGTTTTCGGTGGAGGGTAGCATTACCGACGATCCTACTGCCGGCACATGCCAGAATGGGGAAAACTCTTTTATAATCTATGTTTTTTATCCAGTCACGGATCACCCCTGGATTGGATACATCGTTCCTCAGATACAGACGGTCCAGGTCGGTAAGCCCGCCAAAGAAATCGAGGAGTTCTTCCTCATCAGTACGCACCATAGGACGTAACGTGACCGACTTGCCGCCTTTTAATTCCACTTCTTTCGGGTAACGCTCCAGCAGCATCAATCTTCCATATGCCAGGACCCTGACACTGATTCTGAAAATTCTACCCACTGCTGCCAGAGAGTGTTTACATCGTTGGTCATTATCAGCAGGTCGTGTTTCACATCATTTGCGTCCAGGACATGATCCTTCAGGACAGCTTCCTCTATGAAACCAAGTCTTGAAAAAACCCTGCGGGCATCTTGCTGGTCGGGGAGCATTTCAGCCACAAGCTTTTCCAGCTTGGCCGCAAGGGCGTTCTGGAAAACCTCCGCGGCCATAATCCGGGCAAGTCCCTTTTCACGGAATTCTTTTCCCACAACGATCCTGATGCTGCCGACATGCCTCATCCAACTGAAGGGGTTACGGTGAAGGGTTGCATCTCCAGCGATTTTACCGTCAGCGATAGCCAGGATCGGGAGCACTCTTTCGTAGTCAATATTCTGTGCCCAGGATTTAATCACTTCCGGGTTACTGACATCGTGTCGGAGGTATAGCCTGTCGGCCTTTGAAAGGCCTGTGAAAAACTCCAGAAGGCCAGCTTCGTCATCCTCCACCATTGGCCTGAGGGTAACGCTACTGCCATCTTTAAGGGTGATCTCTTTAGGGTATTCGTCAAGTATCATGATTTCCTCCGCTGTTCATATTTACAACAGAATAAGCTCGTGTAAGGTATTATAAACGAAGGTGTTCACCTTTCCAATCGTTAATGAGTTTAATGCTGATGACTATTTGCGAAGGCAGCAATGCGCCCATCAAGGGCGCCCAAATCAATGACTTGCACCGCAAGTCGTTGATTTGTGAGGAAAGTGGAAATGACACTTTTCACTTTCCGCAGAGTAAAAAGCCATGAATCGACTTTTTACGACCCTATCAATTATTATCCCTTTTCAGGATCCGCGTGCCAAAACGGTAAACTACGTATCCCGAACCGGCAAGGAAACCACCAATATGTGCCCACCAGGCTACCCCGGAGTAGGCTCCACCCTGGGACATTAGAGAAATCGATCCGCTCGCAAACTGAATGAGAAACCAGAAACCGAGGAAAAAAAAGGCTGGTATCTCGATGATCTGTATAAAGAAAAAAATGGGCACAATTGTAACCACCTTTGCCCTTGGATAAAGAAGAAAATAGGCCCCCATAACACCAGCAATGGCGCCACTTGCTCCAATAGTAGGAATATTTGAAGCAGGGTTCGTTGCCAGGTGCATGACTGACGCAGCAATTCCACACGCGAGATAGAAAACAACATATCGGGACCTCCCCAGAGCGTCCTCGACATTATTGCCGAATATATACAAGTACAGCATATTGCCCAAGAGATGAAGCCACCCGCCGTGAAGGAAAATGGAGGTGAAGAAAGGGAACGCGGCATAGAAAACATACCTGGGAGCTGATGTTACTATCGTCATAGTCCGGTCAGGTACAACCCCGAAGACATTAAAAAACCCCTCAAGGTTCGGTCCCAGGGAAATCTCATATACAAATGCAGCGATGTTCAGCCCTATGAGCACATATGTAACGATGGGAAATGTTTTCGAGGGTATATTATCCCTTAAAGGAATCATCTTTTTGTTTTGACCTCAAGAGTGAAAAACGCACTGGTGTGTCGTTTCTGATCAACATACCTAGATATAATATAGTTGCTGCAGATTGTTATCTGTTGGTTAACTAGAAACCAGAAACTAGAAACCAGAAACTGCCTTCCAGGTCTTTTCCCTAATTTCATATTGCCTGTTCTGTTGCCTGGAAGGCTACTCCTCCACCGCCGGATAGCGCAAACATCCCTGCCCGAGGAAGACAGCCTCTTCATCCAGTTCCTCCTCTATACGGAGCAGTTGGTTGTACTTTGCTACCCTCTCCGAACGGCACGGTGCACCGGTTTTTATCTGAGCTGCGCTTGTGGCAACAGCCAGGTCAGCTATGATCGTGTCAGATGTTTCTCCCGACCGGTGGGAGATAACCGTTCCATATCCTGCACGCCTGGCAAGGCGGATCGTCTCCAGGGTCTCAGTAATTGTTCCGATCTGGTTCAGCTTGATCAGAATTGAATTCGCGACACCCTTACTGATTCCCTCTGAAAGTATTTGAGGGTTGGTGACAAAGATGTCGTCTCCCACTATCTGAACCCTGTCTCCCAGTTCATTAGTCATTATTGCGCATCCATCCCAGTCGTCTTCTGCCATTCCGTCCTCGATGGAGACTATGGGGTAATCGTCAACAAGAGATGCGTAGTAGGCAACCATCTCTTTTGGTGTAAGCTTCTTGTCCTCAGAAGCCAGAATATACTTACCTCCCTTAAAGAATTCCGATGCCGCCGAGTCAAGGCATATGGCCACATCCTCACCCGGGGTATAGCCCGCATTCTTAATTCCCTTCATGATGGCGTCCAGTGCCTTGCGGTTACCGGCAAGACGCGGAGCGAAGCCGCCTTCGTCTCCAACGGAAGTGGACTGTCCCATGCCGCCCAGGATCTCCTTCAGGCTGTGATAGACCTCCACCCCTATCCTGAGGGATTCAGAAAAAGTGTCGGTTCCCCATGGGAAAATCATGAATTCCTGTATATC
>DAOVVW010000076.1 GCA_030636965.1 Pseudomonadota bacterium
CTTTCAGTTCCGCCAATCGCTCCTGTTCCGAAGCCAGGGTTCGCTGGTCCCTCTGGAACTGGACAACCCGGCTTGCGGTCGACCTGAGCAGTCTGCTTTCGGACAGGCCGGTTTTGATGGAAAAAAGGTCTTTACGGAGGCGGTCAAGATCGAACCCGCCTGCAATGTGTCTTCGGATTTCCCGAGCCAGTGGGTCGCAATCCTGGTGGGGAAGGAGCAGGTCCAGGATCCTTTCTTCAGCCATTATGTCGGCCCGTTCCCGTACGGTTACCATCTGCTCATCACGAACCATTTTGATCGCCAGTTCGGTAAGGTCTCTTATCATTGCCTCCACATCCCTGCCTACGTATCCTACCTCGGTGAATTTAGTAGCCTCCACTTTGATAAAAGGTGAGTTGGCAAGGGCTGCCAGGCGTCTGGCAATCTCTGTCTTTCCCACTCCCGTAGGACCCATCATGATGATATTCTTCGGAGCTATCTCATCCCTGAGGTACTCCGGGACCTGCCTGCGCCTCCAGCGATTCCTGAGGGCTATGCCTACACATTTTTTGGCCTTTTCCTGTCCGATAATGAACCTGTCGAGGCTGTCGACTATTTCTCTTGGAGTAAAATTTCGCTCTGTCATAAAAGCTCTTCCACGTAGATCTCTTCGTTGGAGAAAATACATATTTGCGCTGCAATTATTAATGACTCTTCCACTATTTCCCTGGCAGCGAGATCGGTGTGGCGTATAAGGGCCTCGGCCGCGGCCCGTGCGTACTGCCCCCCCGATCCGATCGCCAGGACACCGCCCTCCGGTTCGAGCACGTCTCCGGTACCCGAGATCAGAAAGAGGGTCTCACTGTCGCAGACTGTCATCAGTGCCTCGAGACGCCTGAGAACCCTGTCGGTCCTCCAGTCTTTGGCCAGTTCCACTGCAGCCCTTGAAAGGTTTCCGGAATACTGGTCCAGTTTCTTTTCAAAACGCTCGAAGAGGGTGAAGGCGTCGGCAGTGGAACCAGCAAACCCCGCGAGGACTTTGCCCTGATAAAGATTGCGAACCTTCTTCGCAGAGTGTTTGATAATGGTTTCACCCATAGTCACCTGGCCGTCACTTCCCATGGCGACTTTCCCGTCTTTTATAACCGCGAGCACAGTTGTGCCTTTCATCCCTGTCCTCCTTTCCTGGACGATCTGGGATGGGAACTGTCGTAAACAGCCAGCAGCCTGTCAAGAGTCACGTGAGTGTACCGCTGCGTGGTTTCCAGGCTCTGATGACCCAGCATCTCCTGTATCGCCCTGAGATCCGCACCACTGTCGAGGAGGTGAGTTGCAAAGGTGTGTCGCAGTACATGGGGACTTATATTTTTTCCCAGGCCGCAGATCCTGATACGTTGCTGGAGTCTCATTTGTATGCTCCTTACGCTCAGACGCCTGTTACGATTGCTCAGAAACATCGGTTCACCGCACTTTTCATGTGGCCATCTGGAGGTTGCCCTCAGATATTCCTTCAGTCTCTCAGACGCCCTGACTCCAACAGGCACGATCCTTTCCCTGTTGCCCTTTCCGCTGATGCGGATGGTACCACTATCCGGATCCCAATCTTCCCTGTCGAGGCCTGCGAGCTCACTTACCCTTAATCCGGAAGAATATAGCAGCTCAAAAATGGCCAGGTCGCGATGGTCGATAGTCCTGTTGCCGGCCGGTGTGTCGAGTATAGCCTGCATTTCTTCGATGCTGAGAAATCTGGGTGCCCGGCGGCCTGATCGTGGTGTGGTCATACCATCGCATGGATTTGTGCCGAGGACCCCCTCCCGGACCAGGAAACGGGAATAAGACCTTATAGCAGAGATCTTCCGGGCCATTGTAGACCTTGTAAGGCTCTTCCTGAAGAGGTGCCCCAGATACGACCGAACGGTATCGGGATTTCCGTGATCAAGGTCCCTGGATTCGAGGAAGTTATCGTATTCAGACAGGTCCCTTCCGTACGCGGCGACAGTATGCGGCGATGCTCCCCGTATGCTCTCCATTCTGTGGAGAAAACGCTTCAGGTGTTCTCCAAATTCACCAGAGCCCGCCGGATTTGTCCCACCTCTTGGCTTACTCACAGGTATCTTCTCCATATATATTTGTTTTATTTATCAAAGTCCATCCAGAAGCCTGTGGAAAGCTCCACTGGGCCCCAAAGCCGTTTGCAGGGACATGATACAATACACCTGCGAAAAAGCGAACAAGATTCAGGAGTTATAATCCAAAACCAGTGCTTTCGGTTCATCTCCCAATTATTTGATGAGATTTCTATCAATATGACCGGGTTTGAGGTGGTTTATTGCCTGGAATTGATCATTCAAGAATCAATCCCGATTCCGGTTTGGGACAGGTAGGAGCTCATGTGTTCAATAGCCCTATGAGTGAGCAACTCCCTTTTTTTCTTTTTGTTTCTTTCAGAAATACCTTCAGTGGAAAGCAGTCCGAACTGGGCATTTACGGGTTGAAAGGTTCTTCTGGGCGGTATGGTCAATTGTTTCAGGAGCGCACCCGTCATCGTAGTGGCTGGCGGGGGGGCCGGTTCAACACCGAGGATCAAGCTTGAGACATATATCCCGGTCATTGCGCCGCTTGCCATTGATTCCGTGTATCCTTCCACCCCACATATCTGACCTGAGAAAAAGAGGTGTGGTGCCTTGCGGGGTCTTTGAAATTCATCAAGTAGCCGGGGAGAGTCCAGAAAGGTGTTCCTGTGGATACTGCCGAGGCGTTCGAAGGTGGCCTTTTCAAGTCCCGGAATCGTTCTGAAGACCCTCTCCTGCTCAGGGTGGGTGAGTTTGGTCTGGAACCCTACAAAGGAGTACTGGGTTTTTTCCATATTTTCGGGACGGAGCTGGACAACCGCGTAAGGCCTGGTGCCGGTTCGGGGATCAGTGAGACCAACAGGCCTCATGGGGCCGAAGGCAAGGGTCTGGTCTCCTCTGGAAGCCAGGACTTCTATGGGTAGACAGGCTTCGAACAGCTGCTCACCCTCAAAGGAATGGAGTGGGACTGTCCTGCCGCTCTTTATTGCTTCGATGAAGCTTTTATATTCCTCTTTGTCGAAAGGACAGTTTATGTAACTACCTTCTCCTGGATCACCATATCGATCCTGCACAAACACTTTTTCCCGGTTGAGGCTTTCAGCATCAACAGTCGGCGCAATGGCATCGTAAAAGGAAAGTGATCCGCTTCCCAGGAGCTTTTCAATCTCCCCTGCCAGAGTATCGGAAACCAGGGGGCCTGCCGAGACAATAGTGTATTCTCCAGGCTCCAGTTCCTTAACTTCATCCCTGATAATTTCCACGAGGGGATTCGCCTCGAGCCGCGAGGTGATCAGGGCGGCAAACCTGGCCCTGTCCACCACAAGGGCGGTGCCGCCAGGAATAGAACATTCATCAGCCGCATCCAGCAGAAGGGAACCGGCCATGCGAATCTCCTCTTTGAGCAGTCCGTGAGCTCTGTTTATGCGAACAGATTTAAGAGAATTACTGCATACCAGTTCGGACAGCTGTCCGGTTCGGTGAGCTGGAGTCATCTTTTGCGGACGCATCTCATGGATCTGAACGGGGATATTACGACGTGCGAGCTGCCAGGCGGCTTCACAGCCGGCGAGGCCGCCGCCGATCACTTTAACCGGTTTCATCCTCACTGATCCGGTGCCCACAATCCTTGACAGGACAGACAAGTACGGGGCCGGCACGCTGAACTTTCCTGGTCATTATGGAGAATCCGCACTGTGGGCACTTCACGGATACCGGGTCGTCCCAGACAGCATAGCGACAATCAGGAAAGCTGGAACACCCGAAAAAAGTGCGCCCTTTTTTGCTCCTCTTGTGGATCAGTTCCCCCGAGCAGCCCTCTTCCGGACAGCTGACGCCTGTGGATAGCGGCAGGGTGCCCTTGCAGTCGGGATATTGGCTGCATCCAAGGAACGGTCCACTGCGGCCCTGCCTGAGCACCATCGGGCTGCCGCATTCCGGGCACAGTTCTTCCCGTTCCTGTTCCTTCACAGGTTCGATAGAGCCATCCTCTTGTGTCACGAAATTGGATGTGAATTTGCAATCAGGATAGTTGGAACATGCCAGGAATTCCCCCATTCTCCCTGTCCTGATGACAAGACTCCCATCAGGGCAATCTGGACATTTAAGGTCAGTGTGACCCCAACTGAAACGCTCCTTGTCTTTTTCCGCCTCATCAAGTTCTTTTGAGAAGGGGCTGTAAAATTCATCCAGCATGTTCTTGTAGGTTTTTTCCCCTTCCTGGATGCTATCTAGTTCGTCCTCCATCTGTGCGGTGAATTTGAAGTCGACCAAACGGGGAAATTTCAAAACAAGGTAATCGTTAACAGCCATTCCGAGAGCCGTGGGAGCAAAACGCCTCTTGTCCTTGATCACATAATTGCGCTTCTGGATGGTGTCCAGAATAGAGGCATAGGTGCTTGGTCTCCCGATGCCCTTTTCCTCCAGTTCTCTGACCAGTGTGGCCTCCATGTATCTTGGTGGCGGCTTGGTCGTCTTCTTTTCCACTTCCACTTCACGGAGGGTAAGCACCTGTCCCTTTTCCAGCTTTGGCAGCGAAGCCTCATTGTCTGGATCCTCATCCTTGCCTTCTTCATAAAGGGCGGTGAAACCGGTAAAAAGAACCCTCTGGCCGGATGCTGTCAACCCGTAGGGCCCCGCTTTGACATCTACTCGGGTCTTCTCAAGTATGGCATCTGACATCTGAGAAGCGATGAATCGCTTGTAAATCAGGTCATATAGACGGTTCTGGTCCTTTTCCAGGAAGGTGGACACACTATCCGGATCCAGTTCCGGGTTGGATGGCCGGACAGCTTCATGGGCGTCCTGAGCGCCCTTGCGGTTCTTGTATAGTCGAGGAGAGGCTGGCACATGATCCGATCCAAAACGTTTTACGATCTCGTCCCTTGCCTTTCCGACAGCGTCCGCCGAAACGCGTACTGAATCAGTTCTCATGTAGGTAATAAGACCGGTTGTGCCCATCTTGCCGAGATTGACACCTTCATACAGCTGCTGGGCGATCACCATTGTCTTCTTGGCTGTAAATCCAAGCTTTCGGGCTGCCTCCTGTTGAAGTGTGCTGGTGATGAACGGTGGGGACGGTCTCTTATTCGCCTTTTTTATCTTTACATCCTCAACATGGAAGGCTTCACGCGGAAGTTGATCGCGGATACTGAAAGCCAATTCCTCATCAGTGATGCGGATCTTCTTTCCGTTCTCTGTTGCAAGACGAACCCTGAATATTGGCGGTGTGTCGCCCTCCAGATGTGAATAGACGTGCCAGTAGTCCTCGGGCACAAAGGCGCGGATCTCCGCTTCTCTCTCACAAATCAGCCTGAGGGCAACGGACTGAACACGGCCCGCTGAAAGTCCACGCTTGATCTTCTTCCATAGCAGAGGACTTAACTTATAGCCAACGAGACGGTCGATGGCTCGGCGGGACTGCTGAGCCTCGAACTTCAGGTTATCCGGTTTGCCGGGGTTTTCCAGGGCCTGGAGAATTCCTTTTTTGGTTATCTCGTGGAACAGTACCCGGAAAACCTTATCCTCAGGGAGCTTCAGGTGCTCTGCAAGGAGATATGCAATGGCCTCCCCCTCCCTGTCAGGGTCTGTGGCCATAAGAATCCGGTCAGCGTTCTTTGCCGCTTTGGAGATGGCTGAAAGCGCTTTCCTCTTGCTGGGTATAACCCTGTTTTTAAGGGAGAAGTCGTCGTCGACGTCAACGGCAAGTTCTTTTTTGGGGAGGTCAATTATGTGACCGTTGGAGGAAACCACGCTGTAATCCTTGCCCAGTATCCGCTCTATAGTCCGGGCCTTGGTGGGTGATTCA
>DAOVVW010000163.1 GCA_030636965.1 Pseudomonadota bacterium
AAAAGTGTCATTTTCACTTTCCTCACAAATCAACAACTTGCTGTGCAAGTCATCGATTTGGGCGCCCCTAAATGGGCGCGTTGATGACTTCTTGCGAAGTCATCACTATTGAACCCTGCAAGATTCACCGCTTGTCCTCCGACAGAAACGCTTCAGAATCCATCCTGGTTGGTTTCAGTTACCGGAACCTCTTTCTGCCTCCTGCCAGAAGCCAGGGCTTTGATGGCGCCGAGCATCAGGAGCAGAGCCGGCACCAACTGAGCTACAACGATCAGTGCGCATACACCCAGAAATATGATCACAAGCACACCGCTGTTATATGTTCTTGCAGTATCTACGGCTGAGGCCGGACTTACGGTGGTAATCACAACCATCAGGGCAAGAACTATCCCCATCAACATCCGAACAAGAACTTTGATATCTTGATCTTTCATCTCCTTCTCCTTTCCTGAATACTTTCTCACCTTCACCTATTTAGCTGCGGTTTTCAGATATGGTAGTTGACCACCGCCGCTCGGAAGAATTTTCGAAGGCACATCGAACAACCTGACGCAGCTCTTCCCTGTCTCTTCGGTTAACAGGTTTCAGTGCATGATAGAAAATCCCTTCCTTTCGAAATTTCCGTATCAGGGGAAGAGATTCCTCATCCGTTACCAGTATGATAGTCAGATGCTTGTTGCACTTTTTAAGTAGTGGAATCAGCTTTCCGGCAGAGAGATCGTCAAACTCACTCCCAAGCAGGATAACCCTGGCATTCTTTTTGAGAATGTCGTGGAGAACCACGTCTACTGATTCAGCCGTGATCACTTGATATTCGTCGGCGGCGAACATCTCCGCCACTTGCTCACGTGTATTGGTGTCTTTATCGGCTATGAGAAGCAAACGCATCATGTCCGCTCACGATTCCGAGAGTCCCAACCCTCTTCAATTTCTCGTTCAATCACTATTACTTTCACTTTCAGCCAGTCCCTTTCTCGGAGATCGGCTGAATATGGCCACGATCAATGAACCGAAAAGGATCAGACTGGGAATAAGCTGAAAAACTATTATGGCTGCAAAAAATGCCAAAAATATCTTGGCCATCAACCCGATGCCGCCAACTTCGTTTCCAGATGCAGCGAGCACTGTATTGGCGTAGAGAAGAATCGATAAGACAACTGTAATGATTAAGTTCTTCATGATTGCCTCCTTTACCCCTCCGGGGGTATTGCCCCTTTATATTTTCACATCGTTTTTTGCAGTAGACGTGCCAATTTGATCGAATTAAGGTAAAATCTCGTAACCTGTTTATTTTATTGATAAAACAAAATGTGCATCTGAGTATTTCCAGAAAGGGGGGTTGATAAACGTATATTTTTTCCATACGTTTAGTGGTGGAGAAAAACCGGAAAGAGTTCGAGGGTGCTTGTAACTGTTCAGCAAATCTCGGGATTTTATCCTTTGAAGAGTGTATAAATTTTATATCCACCCTGCGCCTGCTTCAGATCTACTACCTTGAATCAATAACTTGCAGCGCAAAATATTGATTGACAGGAAAGTGAAAATGACACTTTTCGCTTTCCGCAGAGTAAAAAGCCACGGAATGCACAGTAAAATTATGGTATTTTATCCGGTAATCCTGGCACAGATAATTCATGTTTGAGTATTCATCACAATATTCCAGATCCAGCCCTCTTGGTGGAAAGCCAGGCTATTGAGGTCACCAGGGAGATATATTTCATATGTCTGATCGAATCTCAGAGGAGCTTTTCCTCGAACTGGGTGAGCTGCTGAATTCAAACCTCGATGAAATCACCATCATGAGGACGTTCTGCAACAAGCTCCTTTCCCTATTCGACGCGGAGAGAGTTTCAATCCTCTCTCTGGACACACAGGGCAAGCATCTCACACTTACGGCCTGGGCCGGCAGGTACCCGGAGGACATGGAGAATGTGACCGTTCCTGTGGGTGACGGCGTTGTCGGATGGGTAGCGGCAACAGGGGATTCGCTCCTGGTACTCGATATGGATCAGGACCACCGGTTCTCCAGAATGTTTCCGGAAAGGTACAGAACAAAATCCTTCCTCAGCGTACCCCTTAAGAGCCGGGGCAGGCTCCTCGGCGTACTCAACGTTTCCGACACAACCAGGAACGAGGGTTTTACCGAGAGCAGCCTCGGGACGCTAAAGCCCCTGGCTCTACAGATCGGCATGGGCATGGAAAATCTGAAGCTTCGGGAAGATATCCACAATATGTATACCGCTTCAACTTCACTTGTCTCGGTCCTTCAGCAGCTAACAAGAGATGTATCAGATATTGAATCGGAGCTGATCCCCAATATGATAAAGGGTCTGGGTAAGGTTCTGGGTCCTCAATCTCACATGATCCTTATAGGAGAGATGGGATCAAATCTGGCCTGGATCGGCAAGTCGTCTCTTGATATTCCTCTCGAAGTTGGCGTAATGGATTTCCAGTCGGGATTTTCCCTTTACCAGCTTCTGTCTGCTCTCCCCCTCCATCCGCCGCTTCCTCAGAATGAAAGGCTCAGCGAACTGGATTTTGACTGGGGCCTGGTATCCTCAGGCAAGCTGAGATTGATCAGAAATCTGCTCCCGCCAAAGCACGATCTCTTCGGGATATCCCTTTCGGCCGTACCGGAGAAAAGCCCTGATCATATGGATCTGCTGAGAGTGTATCAGACGATCATCACCCATCTGGGCGGCCTTTTGTTGGGGGGTATTTTCGACAGGATCCAGATCCAGAGACTGGACCACCTGAAAACGGAGCTCATCTCCACTGTTTCTCACGAACTCAGAACCCCGTTGACCTCGATCCAGGGTTTTTCGGAACTCCTCCTGAGGACAGATGAACTCCCCGATCCCCACAGCCGGTATCTGTCAATCATCAATAATGAGAGCAAACGGTTGAACAGACTGATTAACAACTTCCTCGATCTTGCCCGTCTCGAATCCAGAGAGGTTACCCTTGTGAAGGAGCCCACAGATTCCCTAAGTGTTGTGGAAAGCGCAGTCAGGCTCCTGAAACCGCAGGCAGAAGAGAAAAGGGCACAGATACGTTTATACTGCGAGGAAGATCTCCCCATGCTCATCGCTGACCGTGATCGCCTGGAACAGGTATTGGTAAACCTGATCGGAAACGCGATTAAGTACGGAGGGTCAGATGTACAGATCTCCATCGATCTAAAAAGCAAGGAAGGAAATACGGTGTTTTCTGTCATAGATAATGGGCCGGGTATCCCCAGGGAGGAGCAGCATCTGGTCTTCAACAGGTTCTACCGGGGGATGCTGGAGAGCGAGCAGGAAGAGGAAGATGAGCCCAAAGGAACGGGTCTGGGACTTTCCCTCGCCAAGGAGGTCGTGGAGCAACACGGAGGGACGATCTCCATGACAAGCAGCCAGAACGTGGAAACGATCTTTACCTTTACCCTTCCCACCGAAGGCCTGGTAAGCCCCCACCGCGGTATCATCGCCTGGCACCCAAGCGAGGAGAACTTCATACAGGAACTTAACAACCGGCTGAATGAAGGCAAGACAGTGGGAATTTTGACTGTCCATGTCAATCCTGACCACTCTGGTGAGGAAGCTGATGAAGGATTTTCAGTTGAGATGTTAAGTGAAATAGAGGAGTTAATATCCTCAATTCTGCAGAGAGAGGGCGTTACAGATGATATTATCCAGGGCAGACCACAGGGTGAGTTCATCATCCTGACATATGCTTCCTTGCTTGACGATTACGCTGAACTGCTTCTCAGAACTTTTTCCTCCCGCTTCGGTGAAACATACAGCCTGGCTATCGGTGCTGCTGCATCAGAGGGAGAATCCACAATGGACGCTGATCAACTGGTCAACTTCGCCAGACAGGCATGCCGTTACGTGGAAAGGACACAGCAACGAGGATATCTAAGGAATCGAAGAATGTAGTTATTAGAGCATTAGAAATTAGAGCATTGGAAATTAGAAATTGGAGCATTCGATATTAAGGATTTTATTAATACATAATTGAGGCGAGGGAGAATGGGTGAGATACAAGGCCGCAAGAAGGAGGAAACCGGAGACGTATATGGC
>DAOVVW010000036.1 GCA_030636965.1 Pseudomonadota bacterium
CGTCTCTTCTCAGGGATATCTCCTTCGGAGTTATGGAGACTGTAAGGGTGAAATCCTCTTGCATTTGCGGTACTTCACCCTGGGATCGGGCTTCCTCAGCAGTTGGTAGATAGAGGTTTACGATGCCGACTCTTTGGAATATTGCTGTCAGTAGAAGTATGGGTATCAGGGCAACGAAGAGGCTCATCAACGGAGCCAGGTTGAGATCTACGTTGTATTCGGGCCGCGTTCTTCTCTTGCTAGGCTTAAATCCCATTGTCAATCTGAATCAGGATCGATCGAGACCATGTTGACCATCTTTACAGCTACACGGTCTACCTGCTCGATCAACCTGTTGGCCTTCGATTGCAAAAAGGCATAAAAGAACAGACAGGGAATCGCTACAGTCAGGCCATAGGCCGTCGTATTAAGGGCAATAGCGATACCTTTAGCGAGTATGGCTCCCTTCTGGCTGGGCTCTGCGCCGGCGACAGCGTTGAAGGAGTGCATGAGCCCGATAATGGTACCCAGCAAGCCAAGAAGGGTGGCCACATTTGCCGCCATTGCCAGATAATGGACGCGCCTCTCAACCAGGGGAAGCACTTCCATAGCGGCTTCATCCACTGCATTTTGTACCTCCCTTGCAGGCCGTCCGGCTTTTTTCAGTGCAGAGTCGACTATCCTGGGTATGGGAGAGGAATCGCATAGCTTCTGTGCGGCATCTGTGTCGGCCTTATCCAGTATTTCCCTTATCTTGGTCATAAAGGCGGTGTCGTCGATGCTGTATTTAATTGCGAGGAAGTAGATACGTTCGATGATGATGGCGGCTGCGAAAATGGAAACCGCAAGAATAGGATACATGAAAGGTCCACCGTCTCTGAACGCTTTCGCTACAAATTCTATCATATATTATCTCCTACGGATCGGGTGTTGTCCCCATCAGGGTGTGTATTATTATTCTCTTCCTGACTGCCATGGGGTCAAATATCTGGGTAGCTTCTTCCGTAAAACTTCGCTCTAGCGGTACGTGTTCGAAACGAATTCTGGTCTTCGGGATAATGTAAGTGATCTCAGGGTGTTCAATCAGCCCGATGATCTCCACCTCCTCCATGCGGATAAAAGTTCTTCTGCCTTCTTCCTGGGCTTGCGCACCCCGGTCGCATATTAACAGCAAAAACAGGGAAATAACAGTAACCACCATTTTCTTCATTTCTCTTTGTTCCCTTCTGCTACCGGTAGATCTGCGACACTTTCCAGATAGCTGATCCATGAATTTACACGATCTGAGCCGGCTCCCCGCATCTGTATGAATTTTCTATAGTGGATCACGGCTTCAGAGGGACTTCCCATGTAGAGCTCCTTTAATACACCCAGATTGAGGTAAAGGTCAGCCGATTCAGCAACCTCGATCCCCTCAGTATATATTCCTGCGGCTTCGTGAAATTTACCTGCACGGCGCAGCACAAATCCCAGGTTCAGGTAACCGTCAGGATAATCCGGGTAAAGAGATATTATCTCCCTGAAGTTCTGTTCGGCTGCCTCGAGCTCCCCACGCTGAAGATTAAGGATGCCCAGAAGCATCTTTCCGTCCCTGTCTGTATCATCGGTTTCGAAGCTTCCTTCGAGATCAGCGGCAGCGGTCTGAGGATGCCCCTCCTTGAGATGGATCATGGCCCTTGTCCTGAGTAACTCCGGTCCGACCAATACTTTTTTGTTTAACAGCTCCAGTGCCTCGGTTCGATTTCCGGCAAGGTCAAGGGTAACTGCCAGGTTATTCCTGACCCGGTCATCTTCAGGGTGTTTCAGATAAGCGGAATTCAGAACAGTATTGGCATTATCGTAATGGCCGAGGGAGATCTCCAGGTGCGCCAACCGATCAGCAGCCAGCGGATCTCCGGATGAAAGATATGCTTTCCTGTACAGTTTGACTGCTATGGGTGCTCTACCAGTTATTCGTGCAACGTCCCCCAGTCCGAGCATGGCGTCGATATTGTCCGGGTCAAGATTGAGTGCTCTTGTGAAGCCGTTTTCTGCAGTTACCAGATCTCCGGTGGATATTCCCGAAAGTCCCAGCAATACCCATGGATAGGGATGATTGGGAAGCAGCTCGGTGAGTTCGCCGGCCCTTTTGACAGCAAGCTCAGCAGCCTGATCGTTTGATTGAATGAGGAGGGATCTCACCTCATCAGCCAGAGCCACTATTCTCCTTGTTTTTCGCCCTGGAACAGCCCTCTTCGGAACGGAGACTGCCGCTTCCGGTTTGTCCGGAGAGATCACGGGAGGTGGACCCACCGTGGAAGGCGCAGCGCAGCCTGACATCAGGATCATGATGGAGAAAAACAGTGTTATGGCACGTGTTCTGTTGATAGCCATATTACTTTTTACCCCCGTCACTTTTAATGGAATCAAGGGCGGCAGCGATGCTCTGACTGTCTGGTGATGGAGGTATCTGTAAGGGTTCGAGAGATGTAAGTGTCAGCGGATATGAGAGATGTTCATCCCTTCCGTATGCCCATGGGGCCAGTAAGGCCATACGGGCAAAGCTTTTTTCAATCCAAGGATCAAGAAGCTGCAATTTCTGACTCCTGGTTATGTTGACGCGGTATGCCGAAAGTGCCTTTTCTTCAAAAGGATACGCCATCTCCTGAAGGAGCATTCTGTACTCCTCGGCCTCTGGACCGGAGAGGCCAGGCGGGTTGGGAGACCCAAGGATCTCATCTTTAAACAGCTCTAGGGATCTGCCGATATAGTAGTTTGACGCTGTGATCACGTCAGCTATCCTGTAGCTGCCGGCATCCACAAAGTGCTTTATGACACTCTGCAGCAGCTTTCGTTTGCGTTCTACGGTCCTTTCAACAGGAGGCACGATCTTGATATCCACATACCTCCTGTACGCTTTCTCGGCCAGTCTCAGTTGAGCTCTCGCTGCGAAGCCGGAGATTGCTGTGCTGCCGGGTTCGGAACTGTAGTTTGCGATCACCTTCCTGTAAACTGCTGCTGCGTGGTCCCATTTTCCGGCCGTCTCAAGATCGGTGCCCATCCTGAATGTCTGCTTCACCATCCTCTGGGCAGGGTCTGGATATTCTCTTGTGAAAATCTCCCTGATGTTTGCTGCCTTTTCGTGTAATCCCGCAGTTGAAAAAAGGTCTGCTGATTTGATCAGGGACCTGGCACGCTCTTCGCCGGCAGTGCGGTCTGCCAGAACATGGGCATCTTCAGCTGCCCTGCCCGGATCGCCGAGAGCTTCGAGTATGAGGACTGACATCTTAAGCGCGTCACGGGCTAGTTTGGACTCTTCATGCGCTGCAGCAAGCTCCTCGAAAAGATCGGTGGCTTTCATCTCAAGACCGAGTTGTCTATAAAGCTTTCCCGCGTTGTAAAGGGAGGTTTGTGCAACATCGACGTCGGGAAAAGACCTGTAAATATTCTCGAATTTGCCGGCTGCGGCAGTGACCTGATTCTGTTTGCTCAACTTCCCGGCTTCCTTGAAGAGGGAATAGATGTGAAGCCTTTTTGCCTCAAGGCCATCTTCCGTTTTGGGGGATTTCCTCCACGCTTCCTTGAACCATGCAGCCGCCTGCCTGTAATTACCCTCATGAAAAAAAGTTCGTGCCATCATTACGCGCGCTCTTGCCGATTCAGCCGTGGCAGAGTGATGTCTGATCACCCTCGAGAAATGTGATCTGGCATCAGGGTACATACTCAGGTTTGTGGCTATCTCCCCAAGGGCCAGAACAGCCTTGGACATCCCCGGGTTTTCAGGTGCGGCATCAGCAAGATGGTCGACCGACGCGGTGAACATTGCAATATCCACTTCCTTTTTTTCTTCGTAGATCTCTACCTGGAAATCTATAGCCATGAGTGATGACCTTTCGGCCCACTGTGAGCACTCTTCTCTTGCGGAGAGGCCGTTTAAGGTTACAACAGTATCAGGGTAGCTTCTCAGTTCGGACTGCACCGTCCCCAGCAGAAACCTGACTCTGCAGGGCACTTCATCACCAGCGAACCTGAAGTAAATGTCGATATTTATCCTGGCGCGGTGAAGGTCTGATTCTGATCCGCCTGCCAGGGCCCTGGCTCTTCTTCTGTCTGCTGACTCTTCGAGACTTTCCAGGATCAGGGAGCGAGTTTTTTGCTTCTCTTCTTCAGATAATTTACTGTAATAGGGAGACTCGGGACCAAGGAGATCGGGAGATCTCTCGGAGAGCTCGAGGGCCGAAAGTGGGTCCCCTCGAGTGTGGTAGCTTTCGCCCAGGTGAGCCAGTACCTCGGGAAGCTCCTTTCCTGCCGGGTAGTGTTTGATATAGGTCCTGTAAGTGCCGACAGCTTCCGGATACAGGGATCGTTCTTTATACAGGTCTGCAAGATTAAGAAGCAGAGTGGACGAACGGCTGTCCCAGGTTCGGGATGCAAGGCGTCTTGTGAGACCTGGAGTGCCGCTGCTTTCCGCGAAGGATCTGGCTATGATCTCGATGGACTCGCCCACCAGGCTGTCCGGGTCCCTGACTCTGGTGATATCGAGGTCAAGAAGAGCGAAGAATGAGTCAATAGCATCGCTGTATCTTTCCTGATTATATAAACACCAACCCAGCTTGTAATAAGCCTTGTCCAGGTATTCCGGATCCCGGGTATCGATGACTGCCCTGTAGTGTGACTTTGCTCGCTCCAGGTCGTTATTTTCAAAATAATATTCACCAAGCCGCATATTGATCTCGAGAGCGTATCGGGTTCCCGGATATAATTCGATCAGGCGGTAGTAGCCATCAGCGGCAAGATCGGTGTACCCCTGCTCAGTGTAGCAGTATGCAAGTCCGTAGAGGGCATCCTCTACCAGTGGATGGTCAGGAAACCGGTTGACTACGGCGCTGTAGGCCTCGATCGCCTCGGAAAAATCGGGTGTCAATTCACCTTCAAATCCACGGGTGTCAATGATCTTTCTGATACGCTCTCTTTCCGATTCGAAGAGAAGCTCTGCCAGACGGAAGGAAGCCTCGGCCATGATGTTGTTTCTGTTATCAGGATATTTTTCAATGAGTGAACGGTAAAGTGCAACGGAGCGTTTCCGTGCATTTTCTTCCTCTGCCGCCAGAAAGGCAGGCCCTCCCTTTCTTGCTCGTGCCGAGAGACGTTCTATTGTAGCTTCCTCGTGTTTGCGGGATCGATCAACCTCTCGAAGAAGTAAAGCTTCCTGCTCTCTGGTTGTTAATTGCCTTTCCGGTGACGATGTAGTGGCACAGGCTCCAAGGAGCAGTATTGTCGATATGGCAATGGGAAGACACCTTCTCAATCCAGTGCCTCCTGCATTGCCCTGATATTGCTCTCTATATGAGAGGTTTCTATGTCAGCGGCTGTGTAAAGAGCACGGGCTTGTCCCATGCGCAGATCTTCAGCATACTTGTGGGCGAGGCTCAGGATCCTCTGGGTCCTTGCCGTGATGATCCTGGATCTGAGCGACGCAAGGTCCTTGCTGATATCAGATTCTAATACTTCAACTACTCTTTGGGCCTCCTCTATGGAGGTGATAATGGAGGTTTCGTTTCTGCTCAGGACCTCCTGAACTTTAAGGTACTTCCCGATGGAGGCTCTGGTCAGGTCCAGTTTACCCTCGATAAAGGAGCGGTTCTTCCTGTAGGAATCCGCCACTTCCTTCTTCACGCTGAGCCAGATCTTACCCTCCAGACTATCAATGGAATCGTTCATCCCGCGAAGTTCCGGTTTAAGGCCGATAAGCTTATGGTATGCCGACTCCTTTATTGAAATTAGCTGTCTTTCTCTTTCGGTGCCCGGTTTGGCATTTTTGAGCTGCTCAATGACTTTGGCAAAAGCACCAGCTTTATTCGTAGAAGTCTCGACTGATCTCATGCGGTCCTCAAGCCTGTTGACCCTGTATGCCAGTTTCAGGATGTTTTTGTCCGCGAATCGGGCAAGGGGCGTTTCATTAATGGTTCGCAGAAGATTCGACTGTAATGCGGGGAGGCGGACAAGAATATCATTGAGATCATCGGCGATTTTTTTCGCTGCCGCCTGCTCACTCCTGTTGTATTCAAGCTCCCGCTGGAGGAGCAGTATTACACCGTTATATTTTGAAACGAGTTTGTCTCCGGCATCTGAAAGACGCTCAACACCTTCAAGAAGTGAGGTGTAGTGTTTCAGGTTCCTGTCATGGACAATTTCAGAGATCCACTGTTTGACAAAACCGGGGTTTCTACTCAGTATCTCAGGATCAGGTGCCTGCTGCGAAAGAGCGCCGGCAAAAATCACATTCAGGTCTTTTCCCGGCCCGAAATCAGAAGATTTCAGAGATCCCGTCCACTTACTGACCTGCTTCAGGTATTTAACCTCTCTTGAAAGGACTTTCTCCGCACGGTCGTAGAGCCCCAGCTCGCGGAAGCAGAGGGCAAGGTCGATCGCGGCCTTCCGTGCAGCAGGAGAATCCGCATGATTTTCCATCAGCGCGCTGAGACGAACGGCAGCACCAACGAGGTCACCGTTGCGGATCATGGTCCATGACAGGCTATGCAACGCTTCTGCCGCAAATGGGCTCTTTGGTGGAATGGTGATAAAGGAATCTCTCGCCCGATTCAATTCACCGGACTTGAGGTAGCTCAATCCCTTTTGCAAATAGACAAGATCCGTTAATCCGGAAGACTCGGATCCTTTAAAAGACTGGAGAGTTTTGATGGATTGGTTCCATTGACCCAGGGAACCTTCATACCTGGCCCTTGTTACAACGGACAGGGCAAATTCTTCGGTTCCTGCTTCGTAGGTGGCTGGAAGGATCCTGCGTCCCCTGTCTACGTTTCCTTTGCTGATGAGATATGTCCCAAAGTAAAGAGCTGCCTTGCCGGAGATCTTCCTTTCCTTGTCAGGCCGAATTTCGGGAGGGGGTAAGTCGGGGATCAGTTGAAGTAACTCCATATAGCCAGCCAGAGACCTGTTCCACCAACCGCCCGTATCTGGTTCGCTCTGCAGAGCCATTCTGAAAGACTCAGCAGCCCTTCCGGTAAGACCCAGAGATCTGAGCGTCTCTCCTCTCAGATAATAGCTTGCAGCACCCATCTGTGCGCTACCCCGAGTGCGGCTTATAACAGATAAAAGGTCATCCCTGTAGAAGGTATCAATGACCTGGCGTTCGTTGAAAGGATTCCTCAGGTTAGCTGCGGCATCGGGTTCACCAGATGCCCAAAGACGGATTTCACCGACAAACAGCACGAGGACAAATGTTAACAAAAACAGGGCCTGCTTCTTCAATCAGGGCTCCTTGTACCAGTGTCTGGCGTTGAGTATCGGGGATGGTTTTCTGGTGTCCTTGCTTTTGGAAAGGGATATCTCCACATAGTTAGTCGATGCTCTTTTTGGAACTATCTTGAAAATCTTCTTGCGAGTATTCAGATCCAGGGACTGCCTGGACTGGGAGTCAGACAGGAAATAGCTCACAGTCAAAGTGTGCGAGACGGGCTCTATTGTTCCAGAAAATATTTCTATGGCGCCGCCTTTGGCGAGCACCAGACGGTCCGTTTCCGATAGGTCTTTTGTTATCA
>DAOVVW010000138.1 GCA_030636965.1 Pseudomonadota bacterium
CATTGCCCTGATCAAGATCGAACCTAAAAATGGCCTGCCGATCACAAAATTGGGAAATTCGGACAAGACCCGCGTGGGAGACTGGGTACTCGCCATCGGAAATCCCTTTGCCCTCGGACACACTGTGACAGCAGGAATTATCAGCGCCAAGGGGCGTGAGTTGGGCGCTGGCCCCTACGATGACTTTATCCAGACCGATACCGCTATCAATCCAGGGAGCAGCGGAGGTCCCCTCTTCGATATGGCGGGTAACGTAATAGGCATAAACTCGGCGATCTACACCAGAAGTGGGGGGTACCAGGGAGTCGGTTTCGCAATTCCCATCAACCTTGCGAAGAATATCGTAACCCAGTTAAGGGGCGAAGGTGCCGTAACGAGGGCCTGGCTCGGTGTCCTGATACAGCAGATCACACCCGAACTTCAGGAAAGTCTGGATCTGAAGACCAGAAAGGGCGCCCTTGTTGCTGACGTAGTTGAGAACGGACCTGCCGCCAAGGTGGGTATAAAGAGAGGCGATGTAGTTGTCAACTTCAACGGCCAGGATGTGGTCAGCCAGCACGAGCTTCCCACTATGGTTGCGTACCTGCCCGTGGGTAAGAAGGTCGAAGTTGTAGTCATCAGGGGTGGGAAGAAGAAGACTTTCAAGGTCGTTCTTGAGCAGATGGAGGATGAACCTGAGATTGCCGGCAAACCAACAGAGGAACTTCAGGAAGGCCTGGGGCTCACCGTTCAGGGTATTACAGAGCAGATTGCTGAACAACTGAATCTGAAGGGCACAGCAGGTGTTCTCGTGTCCAATGTCGAGCCTGGTGGTCTGGCTGCCGAGGCGGGGATCAGACGTGGTGATGTAATTCTGGAGGTAAACCGGTCCAGTGTGAAGGACGTCAAATCGATGACCGAGATCCTTGAAAGAGACAAGGATAGGAAATCCGTACTGTTCCTGATCAATAGGGGCGGCAGGACTATTTTTGTGGCGCTTTCCAAGTAATACGGCTATAGCCCGTTGAAATGCTCTAGGCGGGCAGTATCCAAGGTTGTAATGAGTGACGCGTGACGCGTGATGCGTGATGCGTAATAAGTAATTAGTAAAAGGTAATTGGTGATTAGTGAATTATGGGGTCGTACCACATATATCCCTTGCAGGAGTATAAAAAGGCGCGTCGAACCGGACGCGCTTTTTTATTTGATCCACTTCAGGCTATCATGTCTCTAGCCTGCATCCCGAGTAAAAATACAGCAAAACATGGGTCATGGGTCTTGAGTCTTGGGACTTTCCAGGTCAAACTTGTTTGACCTGGAAACAGGGATGACATAACATTGAATACCGATAACAGATAATGCGCCCATTGGGGGGCGCCCAAATCGATGACTTGCTCTACAAGTTATTAATTTGTGAGGAAAGTGAAATGACATTTTTCGCATTTTGTGACCCTGTCACAATTTAAGGGGGGAATAATTATGGAACCCAGGCGTATTTATGATGTGACCATCCCTATCAGGGAGGGTATGGTTGTGTGGCCCGGCGATGATCCCGTCCGGATCAGGAGGGTCAAATCGATGGCTGACGGAGACCGTCTGAATAAGTCACATATCGAAATGAGCGCTCACACCGGAACCCATATAGATGCGCCCGTGCACTTTATTGACGGGACAGGGGGAGTGGATTCGATCTCACCATCGCTACTTGTGGGTCCCGTTATAGTGGTGGAGGTTACGGGCAGGAAGAAGATAGATGCCGCGTCGTTGGAAGAAACACGTATACCTGATGGAGTTACCAGGGTTATCCTCAAAACTGACAATGTAAGCCTGGCTGGAAAAGACCATTTTGAGGAGGACTTTGTGTACCTTACAGCCGACGGCGCAAAATATCTCGTGAATCACGGCGTGAGACTGCTGGGTGTCGACTACTACTCTGTAGCGGAATTCGGCAAGGGAGATGAAGTTCACCGCATTCTCCTCTCTGAGGGGATAGTTGTTATAGAGGGCCTCGATCTGCGTGGTGTTCCAGTTGGCATGTATCGATTGATGGCTCTACCGTTGAAGATAGCGGGCGGAGATGGAGCACCAGCCAGAGTACTACTTCACAGCGGGTAGTGAGTGGCGGGCGCTCAGAATGGCCCGTTTCCAATTAGTTGGTGGTCAATATATAATAACAGGGTTCCGGCAAAAGCCCCTTCGGCTTTGCAAGATGTCATCAACGCGCCCATCTAGGGGCGCCCAAATCGATGACTTGCAGTGCAAGTTATCGATTTGGGAGGAAAGCGAAAATGACACTTTTCGCTTTCCGCGGAGTAAAAAGCCATGGATGGACTTTTTACGACACTATGAGCCATAAAAGGAGGATATGATTTTGATCGATTGGATCTTCATGATACCTGCCATACTTGCTCAGTCCGGCGGAGAGGTTGAACTTGGAATTGTTACGATGATCCTCCGAGCCGGGTGGGTCGTCAGGGGGGCCCTGCTCATACTCCTTATTATGTCCGTCATGAGCTGGGCTATCATGTTCTACAAATGGCGCATGATAAAACAGGCTGAGGCTGAAACCAGGCGCTTTCATCAGCTTTTCATGCGTCAGCAGAAATTAAGCCATATCAACAAAGGCGCGGAGGATATGAACTTCTCTCCGGTCGCCTCCATCTTCAGGGCAGGCTACATTGAGCTGAGACGGATATCCAAGATCCGTAAGGAAATGCCTGACTCCCGGAGCGATGATCCAGCCTCCATGACCACAGAGATCTTCGGGATTGAAAATATCTCGAGAGCCCTTTCCAAAGCTGCAGAATCGGAGCTTACCCGTGTCGAGAAAGCTCTTCCCTTTCTCGCCACTACGGGGAGCACGGCGCCCTTTGTTGGCCTCTTCGGGACAGTATGGGGTATCATGAATGCCTTCAGGGGGATCGGGCTCGCGGGCAGCGCAAGCCTTGTTTCAGTTGCTCCGGGGATTTCTGAAGCTCTCGTTGCGACGGCTGCCGGCCTTGCGGCGGCTATCCCCGCAGTGGTGGGGTACAATTACTTTATTCAGAGAATAAGGATTCTGGAAAATGACATGAATACCTTCTCGGCCGAGTTTCTGAATATTGTAGACAGGCACTTCAGGAGGAAGCAATAGATGGCTATTGGCGGCGGTAGTGAACGGAAAATGATGTCGGATATCAACGTAACACCCCTGGTGGATGTGATGCTTGTCCTGCTTATCGTATTTATGGTAACCGCGCCGATGCTCCAGACCGGTATCGATGTTCAGTTACCGAAGGCGGGCGCCGCGCCACTGAGCGGGGGGGAGAGGTCGGTCACCATAGCCGTTGACAGGAACGGAAAGGTCCACCTGAATCGGCATTCCTATACCATTGAGCAGTTCCGCACAAAGGCACCCGCTCTCTTTTCGGAACTGGGCGGAAGACCTGTCTATATACGGGGTGACAAGCGAATATCGTACGGCCACATTATCCTGGCCATGTCCGCCCTCAAGAGCGCCGGCGTGGACAGGATCGGCCTGGTAACGGAGCCTCTAGAGTAACCCCTGCGCGATGGCGAGAAGCTCCGGATACATACTGCCTCCTGATGATGTAAGGAGGCACCATTTCAGGGACCCTGCTTTCAAAAAGTTCATGGTAGTGTCCGTTGCCATCCATATCTTCATACTTGTTCTTGCCGGAACCGTAACCCTTTTCCGGCTTCCGGGAACGTCCTACTCTCCCACGTATACCGTTGATCTTGTGACTTTACCTCCATCGCCAGCTGTAAAAAAATCGGTTAGCAATGCTTCAGTCAAGGTGGAAAAGTCTCCCGCTGTCGATAAAAAGACAGCCACTGTTGACTCAAGACCCGAGAAGATTGACAGAAAAGTGGATTATTCGCTGACCAGGAGGGAGGCCGGCGAAGAAGATCCGGCCCGTACAGATAGAAAGAAGCGCCTGAAAAAGCTGGAAAAGGAAGCGGAAAAGCTCTTCCGTAGCTACAGCCTCGATAGTACTCAGCAACCCGTTTCGGCTTCGGAAGCTTCCAGGCAGGTGACAGATCCGTCTGCTGCTGCCGGTATCTCTCAATTTTCAGGTCCATCCGTTGTTGGGGGTGGCTCACGGCCGGCGGATATACGGTTCAGGGCGTACTACGATCAGATCTGGGCCAGGATAAAGGCGGCATGGGCACTGCCGGAGGGCGTAGCCGCTGCCGACGGCAAGTTGCTGACTGTTATTGGCATTCGGATTTCGGCCTCGGGTGTCATCGAGGAGCAGTGGATCGAGAGGAGGTCGGGCAATATCTACTACGATCAGTCTGCAGTCAGGGCCCTTAAAAAGTTTAATGAGGCAAACCCTCTTCCACCCCTGCCGGATGGATTGGGGAAGGAAACCCTTGAAGTCGGCATCAATTTCAGAGTAACGGAGTAATAGATGATGACTTCGCAAAAAGTCACCAAAGCGCCCATTGGGGGCGCCCAAATCAAAAACTTGAATCGCAAGTTTTTGATTTGCAAAGAAAGTGAACATGAAACTTTTCGCTTTCCGCGGAGTAAAACGCCACGAATGGACTTTTTACGACCCTAGATATTGATGAA
>DAOVVW010000039.1 GCA_030636965.1 Pseudomonadota bacterium
GCAACCGCTTCCTTTGGGTGATGGACACGCTGTGAATTGTGCAACTCATTTGGCTGCTGAAGAACCAGTGTTAGTGATGTTTGGTGACACTTTATATGATGCTAAGAAATCACCAGCCCAACAAGTGATTGATGTTTACGAAAAGTATGGCGAGGACCATGTGGCGCAGATCATCACCTTCGGGACAATGGCTGCGAGGGGTGCGATAAGGGACGTGGGAAGAGCACTGGATATGAGCTACGCCGAAGTGGACAGGATTGCCAAGCTTGTTCCGGATGTTCTCAATATCAAGCTCGCCAAAGCCATAGAGCAGGAGCCACAACTCAAAACTCTTGCTGATAAGGATAAAAGGGTGGCGGACCTGCTGGAGCTGGCCCTGAAGGTAGAGGGACTTCAAAGGCACGCCTCCACTCACGCTGCCGGTGTCGTGATCAGTAGCAGTCATCTCGATGAAAGTGTTCCTCTATACAAGGGTACCAAAGGGGACGAGGTGATCACCCAGTTTGACATGAACGTCCTTGAGCGCCTGGGGCTGGTCAAGTTTGATTTCCTGGGACTGAGGACGCTTACGATGATCGACTATGCTCTCTCCCTTGTAAACAGGAAAAGGCAGATCGAGAAGAAAGAGAACCTTGTACTTGAAGATCTGGATCTCAATGACCCTGAAACATACGATCTTCTGTCTTCGGGCGAGACCGACGGTGTATTCCAGCTAGAAAGTTCGGGGATGAGAGATCTGTTGGTGAAGATCAAGCCCACAACCTTCGAGGACCTGATAGCAATTGTTGCTCTTTACCGACCAGGCCCTCTGGGAAGCGGGATGGTTACTGACTACATTGAAAGGAAACATGGGCGCAAGGAGGTAACCTACGACCTTGATGAACTGGAGACGATCCTGTCCGAAACATACGGTGTTGCCGTGTACCAGGAGCAGGTAATGCAGATCGCCCAGAAGCTTGCAAATTTCAGTCTCGGAGAAGCGGATATTCTTCGCAGGGCAATGGGAAAGAAAAAACGCGACGAGATGCAGCAGCAGCGGGAGCGCTTCATTGAAGGGTGCAAGGCGAACGGAACACCCGAAAGAAAGGCAACGGAGCAGTTCGAGAAGTTAAAGGACTTTGCCGAGTACGGCTTCAACAAGTCCCACAGTGCTGCCTACGCCCTTATCTCCTCAGGACCGCCTATCTGAAGGCCCATTATCCGTCTGAATTCATGGCTGCCTTACTTACCAGCGAGATGGACAACTCAGACAAGGTAACTGCCCATATCGGTGTATGCAAGGAGATGGGTATAAGTGTGCTTCCACCGGATATAAATGAATCCGGTATTCGGTTTACCGTGTCCGGAGACGGGATCCGCTTCGGTCTCGGTGCCGTAAAGAACGTTGGGGTTGCCGCTCTCGAGGAAACTCTACGGGTGAGGACCCAGGACGGTGCCTTCGCCAGCCTGGAGGACTTATGTATGAGGGTTGACCTCAGAAAGGTTAACCGAAGGGTGGTGGAAAGCCTGATTAAATCGGGAGCATTCGACAAATCTGACGATCACAGGGCACAATACCTCGCTACCCTGGATAAAGCTATGGAAAGAGGACAGAAGGCTGCAAGAGACAGGGAAAACGGCCAGATAACCATGTTCGATACACAGGCGGATGCTGGCGTCTCCCAAGGACTTCCGGATGTGGAGCCCTGGACCGAACAGCAGAGGCTGACTTATGAAAAGGAAAGCCTGGGATTCTATATCACGGGTCATCCACTGGAAAAATACGATCATGAAATGGAACGGTACGTTTCATCGGACCTCTCACGCCTGGCAGAACTGTCGGACGGGGAGTCCGTCAGGGTGGCCGGTATCACTCAGAACATTAAAGAGATCAACACAAAAAAAGGCGACAGAATGGCTTTCGTTACTCTTGAAGACCTTCATGGCAGTGCGGAGATTATAGTCTTTTCAGATGTTTTCAAGGAAAACTCGTCTATAATCCTGTCATCGGATCCGATCCTTGTCCAGGGGATCCTGGACACCTCGGGAGACAAGCCCAAGGTCAAGGCGCAGAAGATGTATGACCTGGAGTCCTACAGAAAAAAAGTCACAAAGGTCGTGCAAATAGACCTGACCACTATCGGGCTTTCCCGAGAGGACCTGGATTCTCTCAAGGATGTACTGAAAAGACACGAGGGAAACTGCAGCGTCAAGCTGAAGCTGACGATACCCACAAAAGCGGAAGCTTTGATCCGCCTCGGAGAGGACTTCAAGGTATCTTCCTCGGAGGATGTGGTGCTGGAGTTAGAGGAAATCTTCGGACACGGAATCGTCACCTTCCAGTGAGGAGTTGATATGGTGGAATTTTATCTGGATTTTGAAAAGCCGGTAGTGGAGCTGGAACGGAAGATCTCGGAACTTCGTCACACTGGAACTGAAGAACCCAGTGTGGATCTTACCGATGATATTGCCAGGCTGGAAAAGAAGCTTGACAAGATGCGAAAGGATGTCTACTCGCGACTGGACAGATATCAGACGACCCAGCTTGCAAGGCACCCGATGAGACCCCATACGCTGGATTACATTGAGATGCTGCTAACCGATTTTATCGAGCTGCACGGGGACAGGAACTTTGCTGATGACAGATCCATCGTCGGGGGCGTTGCCCGTCTATACGGTAAGCCGATCATGGTTATCGGACATCAGAAGGGCAGGAACACGAAGGAAAAGGTCATGAGAAACTTCGGGATGGCCCATCCGGAAGGTTACAGGAAAGCCCTGAGGCTGATGAAGATGGCCGAGAGGTTCAGGATGCCGATCCTTACCCTGGTCGATACACCGGGAGCTTTCCCCGGCATCGAGGCAGAGGAGAGGGGTCAGGCCGAAGCCATCGCAAGGAACCTCATAGAGATGGCGGACCTTACCGTTCCCTTCATAACTGTTGTCACCGGCGAGGGAGGCAGTGGGGGTGCGCTGGGACTGGCAATGGCAAACCGCGTGCTCATGTTTGAAAACAGCATCTACAGCGTGATCTCTCCGGAGGGGTGTGCAGCCATTCTCTGGAAAAACCAGGACTACGCCAAGGATGCCGCCGAAGCGATGAGAATTACAGCCAAGGACAGCCTGGAAAACAAGATCGTTGATGAGATCATCCCGGAACCTTTGGGTGGTGCCCACAGGGACTATCAGGCTACGGCTGAGGCTCTCGGAAAGGCTGTAAAGATTCACCTTGCCCAACTGGAAAAGATGTCACCGGAAGAACTTGTAGAGGACAGATGGAGACGGTTCAGGAATCTTGGTGTTTACACCGAGCCGAAAAAAGGATGAGTGAGAACCTGAACATAGCGTACTTGGGACCCGAAGCCACGTTTACGCATCAGGCTGCTGTTAAGGCGTTCGGGGAGAAGTCCGGTTATTCCCCGTCTGAAACTATCGATGAGATCTTTTCAATGGTTCAGGATGACAGAGCCCACCGTGGCGTTGCTCCTGTGGAGAACTCAAATGAGGGTGTCGTAACCTCAACAATGGATCTGTTGGTAGATTCGACCCTGGTCATATCAGGTGAAATTATTCTGCCTATTCGCCTGATGCTCCTTGCCAGGGAGAATGATATCTCTTCAGTCAGCACAGTTTATTCTCATCCGCAGGCACTGGCCCAGTGTCGTAAATGGCTCAAAAAGCACCTTCCGTACTGTACAAGCATGGACACTAAAAGTACGTCAGAAGCTGCTTACATATGTACTCAGAGGGATAGAACAGCTGCTATAGCCGGAGAACTGGCCGGGGAACTATACGGGCTTCGGGTACTTGCCAAGGACATAGGGGACTGGGAGGAGAACCTCACCCGTTTCCTGGTCTTTTCCAAGCATCCGGCGAAACAAACGGGCAACGACAAGACATCCGTAGTTTTCTCGATCAAGGATCGCGTGGGGGCACTTTACGAGATGCTCAAGCCTTTTCATGAGAACGGTATAAACCTTACAAAGATAGAGTCTCGACCATCGAAAAAGAAGGCATGGGACTACCTGTTTTTCATAGATTTCGAGGGACACTGTGAGGACGAGATCGTAAAAAACACCCTTTCCTCCCTTGCAGACCTGTGCCCCTTTCTGAAAGTGCTGGGGTCGTATCCGGTAGGGGGTAAGTAAAAGTTCCATGTTCCAAGTTTCAGGTTCCAGGTAATGCAAATCTGGATTTTCTTGGAACATGGAACCTGGAACCTGGAACTCGATATGGCATCAGGAGAAAGCTAATGTCGAAAAGTAAACAGAAAGCCCGGAAGCATACATTCAGGCCTGCGCATAAGTCGGTAGAGGACCTGATGCCATATCAAACGGGGAAACCAATTGAGGAACTGGCCCGGGAGAAGGGGCTCGACAGGATAGTGAAGCTTGCCTCCAATGAGAATCCACTTGGTTCTTCTCCAGCGGCAAAGGATGCTGTGGCCCGGATGCTGGACGATCTGGGCAGGTACCCGGACGGTGGTGGGTTTTACCTGAAGGAGGCTATTTCCGAAAGCCTGGACGTGGCCGAAGAGATGATAGTCCTTGGAAACGGCTCCAATGAAATACTGGAACTCCTCGCCCAGCTGCTACTGGCAGACAATGATGAGACTGTTTATGCCTGGCCTGCGTTTATAGTCTATCGACTTGCCACAATGGCCCATGGGGCCGTGGGGATAGAAGTCCCGCTTGACGGCGATCTGAAGCACGACCTTCCCGCCATGGCTGGTTCCATCACCGAGAGGACGAAATTGGTGTTCATTTCAAACCCCAATAATCCAACTGGAACTTTTGTCAAAACAGGGGAACTGGTGAATTTTCTGGACGGCCTTCCCCCGAGTGTCCTGCCGGTACTTGATGAGGCATATTTTGAATATGCCAGGGATAATGCTGATTTCCCGGACGGAGTATCTCTCTTAAAGGAGGGCAGGAATCTGGTTGTCATGAGAACGTTCTCAAAGGCCTACGGTCTGGCCGGGCTCAGGGTAGGCTATGCCCTCATGCCCCAGCAGCTCGTCCAGCTGGTAAACAGGGTCCGGCAGCCTTTCAACGTCAACAGTGTAGCCCAGGCAGCTGCTGCGGCAGCTGTATCCGACGTGGATTTCCTGGAAAAAACCCTGGAACTTAATCGTACCGAAATGGAGAGGCTTGAGGCACGGATAAGATCGCTGGGATTCAATACAGTTCCCTCCGCGGCCAATTTCATTTTAATAGACCTTGCCGGCCTTCCCGGTGGCGAAATATTTGAAGGTCTTCAGGATAAGGGAGTTATTGTCCGGGCAATGGACGCGTACGGTCTGCCCGAATATATCAGAGTAACGGTAGGCTTGCCTGAGGAGAACGATTTTTTCCTTAAGGCTCTGGCCGAAATCAAGAAAGAGAAAAGAGGTAATCCTAAATGATAATTGTTCTAAAACCCGGATCCGATCAGAAAGATATTGATTATATAAGCGAGAAGCTCGAGAAGATGGGTCTGAAGGTGCACCTGTCAAAGGGTGAGGAAAGAACTATAATCGGCGCCATTGGCGATGAGAGGCTTCTCAGTGAAACGTCCCTTGCCGCATATCCGGCTGTGGAGAAGGTTCTGCCGATCCTCAAGCCCTTCAAGCTGGCCAGCAGGGAATTCAAACAGGAAAATACGGTTATCAGCATCGGGGATGTCTCCATCGGAGGAAATGAGATTGTCGTAATGGCGGGGCCGTGTAGCGTCGAAGACATGGATGGTCTCCTTTCAGTAGCAAGGGCAGTCGCCGAGTGCGGGGGGACTTTCCTGAGAGGGGGAGCGTTCAAACCGAGATCGTCGCCATATGCATTTCAGGGTCTTGGTAAGGAGGGCCTGGAGTATCTTGCCGCGGCCAGGGATGAGACGGGCCTGCTGGTTATCACCGAGCTTATGGACCCTCGAGATTTGGATCTGGTTTACAAATACACAGATATAATTCAGATCGGCGCCCGCAATATGTCCAATTTCTCCCTTCTCAGGGAAGTGGGGAAGATAGACAAGCCAGTCCTCCTGAAGAGAGGCCTTTCGGCGACGATCAAGGAACTGCTCATGTCGGCCGAGTATATTCTTGATGAGGGTAACAAGGACGTAATCCTGTGCGAGAGAGGTGTCAGGACCTTTGAGACGGATACCAGAAATACGCTGGACCTTTCCGCCATACCCATGGTGAGATCCATGAGCCACCTTCCGATAATCGTGGATCCGAGCCATGCTGTAGGAAGAGCTGACCTTGTGCCATCTATGTCTCTGGCTGCAGTTGCCGCGGGAACGGACGGTCTGCTGATCGAGGTGCACCATAATCCGGAAGAGGCTGTCTGTGACGGGGCCCAGTCCCTCAGGATAAATGACTTCAGGGATCTGATGGATAATATAAAGTCCATCGCAGCGGCAGTGGGAAGAGGTCTGTGAAAGACATCCTTTTTGAAAGGGTGTATCTGCTGGGAACCGGCCTCATTGGAGGCTCTCTTGCCCTGGATCTCAGGGAGAGGGGACTTGTTGGCCGGTTACTGGGCAGCGACGTGGATCCTGTTGCCCAGGCTCAGGCGCTGGAACTTGGGATACTGGATGAAGAAGCGCCTTTCGATGAGGACACCCTTGCTGGGTGTGATCTGATAATTCTTTCGGTCCCGGTTGTAGCTATTGAATCCATAATCCGCTCCGGATTCCCGCCCCAAGCCCTGATCACAGACGTGGGGAGCGTAAAATTGCCACTGATTAAGGCTTTCAGGGAATCAGTGGATTCCGGCTCATCCTACCGGTATGTCCCGGGTCACCCCATCGCCGGTGACGAGAAGTCAGGGCCGACTGCTGCCAGGGCAGGGTTGTTCAAGGGAGCCAGGGTCATCATCACTCCTGTGGAAGATAATGATGATGATGTTGAGGTGATTGCTCACATGTGGCAGCGGGTGGGCTCGGTAGTAGAGGTAATGGATCCTGAACTCCACGATGAACTCTTTGCCTGGGTCAGCCACCTGCCACATATGGCCGCCTACGGCATAGTCGACTCGGTACTGAAAAAGGACGAGTCCTGGGTTTCCTTCTCAGGGGGAGGCTTGCGTGACTACACGCGGATCGCCTCGAGTAACCCGGCGATGTGGGCTGATATAGCCATATCCAACAGGAAATACCTCCTCCGCGCAGTGAAGGATCTGGGCGTGCGACTGGGAGAGATAGAGGAACTCATCTCCGCGGGTGACCGGGAGGATCTCGTCGAGTTTTTCGAAAAAATAGCGAAGATAAGAAGGAAAATGAAGTGATCTGGAAAGTGACACCTTCCGGACCTCTTTCCGGCGAGATAGAAGTACCCGGTGACA
>DAOVVW010000034.1 GCA_030636965.1 Pseudomonadota bacterium
AGAGTATCAAAAACGATTCCCTGTTCGAGGACCTCAGTGACCAGTTGGAAGAGGGACGGAAACTTTACGACTCCCGTGTCGACCATACCATGCCCCAGAGATGGGCGCCCTACAACAGGGCCATTGTTGACGTCCTTGTAAAAAGATTCGGGAATATCGACTCCGATATCTGGTAATATCCCCCATGGGGATCAGCACCTATAATATTTCATCAGAACATCTCAACACGCGTCTGGACATTTTTCTATCATCCAGACACCCGGAAATAACCCGCTCCCGGATAAAGAAGCTCATCGAAACAGGACAAGTGCTTGTCAACGGTTCCACCTCAAAACCCGGGATTACTCTGAAAGCCGGCTGGAAAGTCACCATCGAGATCCCGGCCCCTGTGTCCCTGGATCTTGAGTCTGAAGACATCCCCCTGAATGTCCTGTTCGAGGATAAAGATCTAATTGTTATTGACAAGCAGCCTCATCTTGTAATGCACCCCTCACCGGGCCACAGCAGCGGGACTCTTGTAAACGCTCTCTTGAATCACTGCACCGACCTTTCCGGCATCGGTGGCGTAACCAGACCGGGTATAGTGCACCGTCTGGATAAGGGCACTTCTGGAGTCCTGGTTGCCGCCAAGAACGACGGGGCGCACACCTCGCTTTCCCGGCAGTTCAGTGACCATACCATTGAACGCGTCTACATAGCCGGGGTAAAGGGTGAGGTGCCAAAGGGATCTGGCCGTATTGAAAAACCCCTCAGCCGTTCCCGCAAGGACAGAAAGAAGATAGCCGTTATCGAGGGAGGCCGTGAGGCCATAACGAATTACATGGTCCTTGCGCGAAGGCTGGGCATTTCCCTTCTGGAGCTGACACCAGAAACCGGCCGTACTCACCAGTTAAGAGTCCACATGACATCCATCGGGCATCCAGTACTTGCGGACAGCATGTACGGTGGTGGTATTCGATCCCTCCATATGAAGGATCCTGAAGCCTTGACAATGCTAAAAGCATTGAAGCGTCCGGCTCTCCACGCTTTTAATCTCGGATTCACTCACCCGTCAACAGGGGAAAAAATGCTATTCGAAGCCCCACCCCCCGATGACCTGACCGACCTGTTCCTCTGGATCCGGGGTAAGTCGTAATGGCACTCCTGAAGTCTTCGCTCCTTGTTGAGGCGGGATTTGACCACGGATTCGGAACCAGGAAAACGGTGACCCACGAGGTCCCTGATGCGCTTTACACGGTCGGGCAGGTTCACGGTGACAGAATTATCACCCTCCAGGATCCACTGCCAGAGGAAAAGTATCGCTTCACCGAGGGCGACGCCCTTTTAACCCGGATATCGGGTGTTTTTATCGGCATCAGAACTGCCGACTGTCTCCCTGTATTAATAGCGGACCCGGCGACAGGGGCAGTCGCGGCGGTTCACTGCGGGTGGCGAAGCCTTGCAAAAGGACTTGCCGGAAAAGCCGTCAGGGCCTTTGAATCGTTCACAAGATCTGATCCCCGGGGTTATCTGGCGGCCTTCGGACCCGCTATCGGACCATGTTGCTATGAAGTCGGTGAGGATGTCCGGGATGCCTTCATGAAAATTCCCGGTTGCGGTCTGACCACCGAACATCGTGACGACACAATATATGCGAGTCTTAAAGATGCGGCGGCAATTCAATTGAAGTCCGAAGGACTTACGGAAAAAAACCTGGATATACTCGATTACTGCACATCCTGCAGGAGTGACCTGCTCTACTCCTGGCGCGGTGAGAAGACCGAAGAGCGGATGGTTTCGTTCATCGGCCCTAAATAAAAACCAGAGTTCTTTTTCACCACAGAGCCACAGAGTACACAGAGGTAGGGCTTGGGGGTTCACCACGGAGGACACGGAGGTATACATATCGGAGTAACGGGGTATGGGGGTTTACAGGTAACGAAGTATCGAGGTGTCGAAGTGTGGAAGAAATTGGAGTATTGGAAATTGGAGATTGGACACTGTTGATTGAAAAAAATATTCCAAAATTCTTATTAGATTACAGATGTCTAATTTCCACTAACTACTCATCACGCATTACGCGTCACGCATCACGAACCTCGATCTTGGGCCTTGGATTTTGGACCTTGGATCAATTCATCCGGAACCTGGAACTTTGTTTAACATTAATTTTGAGGCCAGCAGCGTCGCGATCCCTCCATTGATGATCCCGGTCACAAGAGCAATGGACCCCAGGAAAGGGAGCAGTCGGAACAGGTCCGCAGACTGCACGTAAAGTGCCGAAGCTACCGCAAGCTGGGCGCTGATATGGGCGAAGGCGCCTCCGATACTTATCCCGTAGAGGCTGAACCTTCTGCCACAGAGGGCCAGAGGGATCATCACCATCAAGCTTGCCGCTCCCCCGGTCAATGACATCACGGCTGTGGGAGAAAATACTCCGCCCCAGATAAATGAAACAAGGGCCACTCGACCGAAAGTCACCCACGCCCCGTCTCTTAAGCCCAGAACAGCAAATGCGGTCAACGTCATAACATTTCCCAGTCCGAGACGGATCATGGGCACGGGGCTGGGCAGGGCTCTTTCAAGGCTTGAGAGCACAAAAGCCGCAGCTATCAGGAGGGCTAAATATGCAACTCTACCTGGAGACCGCATCCAGCTCTCCTTCTCCTCCAGTAACCTTTACGGATATCCTGTTGGGCAGGCACAGGATGGTCTCTCCGGCATTCTTGATCGGTCCCATGGCCTCGCAGATCTTCAGCGGGCATGGAGCGCTCTCCATCCTGGCTTGACCATCCTCGATGATTATCTTTGCAGCCCCCAAAGGGCCTTTCACAATATGAGTAGCATCTTTCTTCAGGGAAATGACCGATGACCCATCCACCGTGCGAACCTCAATATAACTGCCCGCCTTCAGGGAGCCGCCTGACGCACCGATCAAAATGCGCGGGGCCGTAAACGTCAGAAGAAGAAGGAAAATGAGGAGACAAGTATCCCAGATCGTAGGGCGTCGAAGGAAAGATGATGCTCCAGAGGTCGGGAAATGATCTTTACCTTCTCTCAAAACCCACCTCACTGCCTACGCCGCCAGTGGTCAGTACCTCACCGGTTTCAAGAACCAGAACTGCATGGACCCCATCCCTGCCTTTGAGCAGTTCCAGGCCCTTTTCCGGCCCCATGACGAATATAGCGGTGGACAGGGCATCAGCCAGAAGACAATCGAAAGCAACTATCGTAACGCTCCTCAGTCCCGATCTGGCAGGGTATCCGGTTCCCGGGTCGAGGATGTGATGGTACCGTTTTCCCCCTGTCTCAAAATATCTTTCGTAATCCCCCGAAGTGGCAACAGCTCCATTTGTAATCTCAAGGACGCCAGCCAGTTCCTGATGATCATCGGGAGCTTGAACACCTATCCGCCACCTCTTTCCCCCAGGCTTCTTCCCAAAAGCCTTCAGGTCTCCGCCAGCGTTTACAATACCTGCCGAAGCGCCCTGTTCCTTCAGGACCTTCACCGCCTCATCAACCGCGTATCCTTTGGCAACACCCCCCAGATCCAGCCAGACAGGACTGTCGGCTTTTATGATGCTGCCGGCCAAAGTGACCTTTTCGAAGCCCACCGTCTTCAGAGAATTTCTCAACTCCTGTTCAAGGGGCAGGCGGGGCGTATCCATGTCAAAACCCCACAGACTGACTACCTTACCCATGGTTGGATCAAAAGCTCCCGAACTTTCCCTGGCGATCATCATGGCGGAGGCAAAAGCTGCCCGTAGATCCCCGGAAAGAGTCACACGCTCTCCCCTCCTCAAAGCAGCAAGAACTGAGTCCTCTTCTCGGTGGTCCGTGGCAGCCTCGATCGCCTCCATCCTCTCGTAAGCCTCTGCTACAGCTGTTCTGACTCTGTTGGTATCAGGGTATGCCGCTATCTCCACTAGAGTACCCATCAGGAACCTTGATTCACGATAGGGTTTATCCTGGCTACAGCCGCTTGCGAGCAGGAATGATAGTGCTGTACCCAGTAGTACGAGGCTTTTCGTCAGTGGGTATTTGCTTGGAATATTCAAGGTATTTTCGAGATTTGTATTAGAATCGCTTGTGTTGACTTACAAGAAACCAGAAACCAGAAACTGTTAAAAAGGACCTCACCGGGTTAGAAGCGGGAAAGATCGATCACTTTCTGGTTGATTTCTCTTCCTCTTCCTGAATAGTTTTACAGTGAATGCAAAGTGTAGCTACAGGTCTGGCTTCCAGCCTTTTTAACTCTATATTCTCTCCACAGTGATCACACAGACCGAATGACTTATCTTCGATCCTCTCAAGAGCCATATCGATCTTGCTTATGAGTCTCCTCTCCCTGTCCCTTATACGGAGGAGAAAACTGCGGTCTGTCTCCATGGATGCCCTGTCAGTGGGATCTGCAAATAGAGTTTTCTCCTCGTGCATCCCGTCAACAGTCCTGCCCGCCTCGTGAACGAGCTCTTCCTTCCAGGCCTTGAGTTTTTGTTCAAAGTGTTTTTGCTGTTTCTTATTCATCTTCAATTTCCCTATCTGCTGAAAATAAAAGATAGATACTGTATTTGAAACGCCGTGTCCAGATAAAATTGACACCCAAAATTTGCGATTGGTACAAGACAGCCATCAGTCGGTGTATCGAAATATGCCTTTTCTCGATTCCGGGGTTATGTATGATCGGACCTCCTGGATTAATTAAAGCAGTTCGGCATTTTCTTTCCCTGAAAGGGGGACCACCCAAAACCATACACCGATTTCAGGTTACATGTACTTGACAGCAACAGGGTGGAAGATATAACAACAGCTAAATGGGAAAAAGGCTACTAGTATGTCATCCTGATATGGGGATCAATCTGAACCCGGGTTTGAAAATAATGACAGGATAATATGAAACTGACCGGCAGTTTTACACTGAACATACTGAAACACATGAAAAGCGCCCTGATCATTATCGACAGGGAAGGGGACATCCTGGTCCTGAATGATTCTGCAGGGAAAATTCTCAGACTTGATAGTGAAACAGAGTATTCAGGAAAAAAATCTCGTGAGGTTCTGAGCACCTACCCTCGTCTTCTGGAACTCTTCAGGATTTCCTTTGAAATGCATACACTTCCCGACCGCGCCGAACTTGAAATTATCAATGCTCACACCGGTGATAGAAAAACTATCGGTTACACACTCTCACCGGTTTTTGATGACGAGTCTAACAGGCTTGCTACCGCCATGTTTTTCAAGGATCTAACTGCTGTGGAGCAAGAGGAAACAAAAGAAAGGATTCAGGACAGACTCGTCGCCCTGGGTATGATGGCCGCTTGGCTGGCCCATGAGATCAGAAATCCGCTTGCCAGTATTAAGGTCAACGCAGGCCTGTTACATAAAGGCGAAAAAGACGGTCAGAAGATGCAGCTTTCAGACGAGATTCTCAGTGAAGTGAAGAAGCTTGACAGAATAATCACTCAGACTCTGGATTTTGTAAAACAGAAACCAATAAATCTCCAGGAATGCAACATCAATGAAATAATTACCGATAGCGTTAAAAAAAACCTCCACTCTTATCACAGCATCGATGTCTGGTATGCTTTTTCAGAAATAGGTACGGTCATGCTGGACGCTCACCAGATCGACCAGGCCCTCGGCAACATCATCAACAACTCATACGAAGCTATGCCTGATGGGGGTACCCTGACCATCAGCACCGGCCTGACTCCTTCTAACGCAGGTGATTATGTACCTGAGGAGGTTTCAAAGCACGTCGTACGGGATGAAATGAACATCCAGATTGTAATTGAAGATACTGGAGCGGGTATTGCGGAAGAGGTTCTAGACAAGATATTCACACCGTTTTTTACAACCAAAAGCGGCGGCTCTGGCCTTGGAATGTCTCTGACTCAGAAAATAGTATCCGATCATTGGGGATTTGTTGATGTTACAAGCAAACTGGGTGTCGGCACTAAATTCATAGTCGTACTTCCTCTTTACCGGGTGAAGAATTAAAGGAGGGGTATATGATTAGCCTACTGATCGTTGAAGACCAGTCAGTCCTCCGAAAAGGGATTGTTAAAATTTTCAAGGATTGCGGTTATTTCGTAGATGATGCAGAGGATGGTGAAACCGCTGTAGAAATGCTCAACGATCGCATATACGACATTGTTGTAACCGATCTGAAATTACCGAATATGAGCGGCATGGATGTCCTGGTGCACGTAAAATCTGTCAATCCCGATACAGAGGTCTTAGTAATGACTGCTTACGGAACAGTTGAAAATGCAATTGAGGCTATGAAACTGGGAGCTTTTGATTTTCTTCAGAAACCATTCGGGATAGACGAACTTGAGATGAGGGTTAACAAGGTGGTTCAGCAGGGGAAACCTCTTAAAAAAGTTGATCATACCAAGCCCAAAAGTAATGCTGTTTTTCAATTCCACGATTTCATCGGAGTCAGCGACTCTATCGGAAAAGTCCTGGACACAGTCCGCAAGGTGGCACCATCAAAATCAAACGTTCTTATCACCGGCGAGACAGGGACTGGCAAAGAACTAATTGCCGGTCTTATCCACAACAACAGCCCGAGGGCGAACAATAATTTTGTTAAGGTAAACTGCGCAGCACTGCCGGAAAATCTTCTGGAAAGCGAGCTCTTCGGCCATGAAAAAGGAGCATTCACTGGAGCAATTGAACGGAGGACTGGTCGTTTCGAGCAGGCAAATAATGGAACTATACTACTTGATGAGATCGCGGATATGAGTTCAATGATACAGGCAAAAATCCTGAGGGTTTTACAGGAGAGGGAGTTTGAAAGGGTTGGTGGAAGCCAGACAATAAAGGTAGATGTCAGGATAATAGCAGCTACAAACAAGGATATTGATGAGGAGAGGAAAAAAGGACACTTTCGCGATGATTTATTTTACCGGCTTAATGTCGTCAGTGTACATATACCCCCTCTCCGTGAAAGGATAGAAGATATATTGCCACTGTCAGAATATTTTCTCTCTCGCAACATCAAAGAGATGGGTAAAGGGATAAAAGAATTTAGCGAACAGGCTTTAGATGCGCTCATGCACCACGACTGGGCAGGTAATGTGAGAGAGCTGGAAAACATTTTGGAGCGTGCAGTTCTGCTATGTGAGGGTGACTATATTGATCCGGAAGATCTCAATCTGCATGCAGGTACCCGGGAATCAGGAGGGGTAATTACAACTCCTCAATCAAAGCTGGATCTTAAGAATTTGGAGAAGGAAGCTCTGCTTGAAGCGCTTCGAAAGACGGATTTTGTTCAGAAAGACGCAGCAGAGCTTCTCGGTATTTCAAAACGGGTCATCCACTACAAAATTAAGCAGTTTGGAGTAAAGCACCCGAAGTGGAAAAAGAATAAGTAAGCATCAAGTTCTCTTCAGAGAAGTTGAATCCCCACCCTACATAAGGTATTCTATGTTGTTAATATTTCAACCAATTGATGAGTAAAAAACCATGAATGAACTTTTTACGACCCTAACAAGGTTGATGACTTCGCAAGAGGTCATCAACGCGCCCGTTTAAGGGCGCCCAAATCAATGACTTGCACAGCAAGTTGTTGATTTGTGAGGAA
>DAOVVW010000202.1 GCA_030636965.1 Pseudomonadota bacterium
CATAGACTACGTATCCTGCCGCCACCATCTTCCTGCCTGCCTGAAGCAGGTCCTCCAGCGTGCCCTTTTCACCGGAGCTTACCTTCCTGTGGATGGCAAATATTGTTCCTATGCTGACGTTCACATCGATATTGGATGAACCGTCCAGGGGATCAAGGGAGATGGAGTAGTGGCCGCATTTATAGCCTTCCGGTATGGGTATCGTCTCGTCATCTTCTTCTGTGGCCATGATGCAGAAGTGCCCGGACCGCCCGAGCGTATAGAGGAAGACCTCGTTGGCGTATTCATCCAGCTTCTGCACTTCCTCACCCTGCACATTCACATCGCCGGTGAGCCCGAGAATCTCGGCAAGACCAGCCTTGTTCACCTCCCGCGACACTATCTTGGAGGCCAGGGCTATCTGGTTCAGGATCCCCGTAAGTTCACCTGTTGCCTCTGGATGTTCCTTCTGCTTCTCGTAAATGTGCCTGGTAAGGGTGATCCCGACTTTTCCGCCATCGTCCATCGTACGCCTCCTCAGCTTTCTAACCCCCTAAACTCCAGGAAGAGTCCCAGTTTGCGCAGGTATTGAGTATAGCAGAAGATGGCATCCAGAAAAAAGGGGCTCGTGACGAGCCCCCTATGGTTATTAATGAATGTTCTAATGTCTAATGCTCTAATGTTCTATAAGGCACCTACTCCACATACCGGATAAAAGTAAGCATTCCCCCCGGATAGATATGGTCGTTTGCAACATGGAGGAGGTTGTGGCAGTGGAAGGGCCACACACCGGGGTTGTCTGCTGTGAGCAGGATATCAGCCCTCTTGCCCGGACCCACATCCACGGTATCCAGAAGCTGCGGATTTTTGACCGGATTACCGTCCCTTGCCACCACCAGGAACTTGTGGGTGTGGGAGTGCATATAGTGCTCCTGGTAGCCGGCGTTGATGATTCTTATCAGGACCTTTTCGCCTTTTTTGACTGTGAGGGGTTCTGTATAGGGAAAAGACCTGCCGTTAATTGTGTAGGTATCATATACCGGCTTGTAGGCGTTATAGGTCTTTGGATACCAATCCCTTTGAGGAGCTTTCATCTCCATGCCGACTATTTGCTGTCCCTGGGGCATCGCCATCCCACCGGCCTGTTTTATTTCCTTCATGGGCATTTTGTTCTTACTCATGTCGTCCATGGTCTTGTCATCGTGCCTCGGTGTGCCCATGTGCTCGGTAACCACTCCATGTTCATCCCCTTCGTGCTCTTCCATAGGCATGGCCCCGCCATGCAAATGTTGATGTCCCGAGGGCCACTCATCCAGGATAAGTGTATATTCCCTGTCGTACTTCAGTTTTTTCTTTTTGGGATCCACGATGAAAGCCCCGTACATGCCCATATCCACATGGTGCCCGCCGTCCACGTGACAGTGATACCAGTGGGTTCCCGGGTTCATAACGGTGAACTCATATGCATACGTCTCGTCCTTCTTAACTGGATTCTGGCCAAGGTAGGGAACACCGTCCATATTGAGCGGCTTTTTCTGGCCATGAATGTGGAGGGTGTGTTCGTCTTTTGTCTTATTGGTCATGTTGATACGTATACGGTCGCCTTCAGTGACTCGGATGGTAGGACCAGGGATGGTCTTGTTAAATCCCCACCCGGCGAGCTCCTTTCCGGGATAGATCTCGAACTTCACATCATCCACGGTAAGATTAAAGACCTTGACCTTCCTGCCCTGATCATCGGTTATTACTTCGTGTTCGAGGACCTTGACCGGATTTTTCCTTCCGAGGACTATATCGTGTCCCGTCAGGGAGGCGTACCTGATGAAATCCGCCTGGTCGTCGGCTTTCATCTCCATACGCCCTGCCCCCATTGAGGACATATCTCTTTTCTCGTTATCATGTGGCTCTTTTCCGTCTCCGTAGGCAATAACTGTGGTTGCCAACACAAGGATAGACAACAGAAACGGCATAACTATCTTAAGATGTTTCATAATTCCCCTTTCCTGAGCAGTTACTGCTAAACAACATTTCCTTACCTATACCTAGATAAATATATCAGAAATATCACAACATACTGAGACTGCAGGAAAACGTAAACGGGGTCGGCATTTTTTGTAACCGACCCCAAATAACCAACAACTATCAACTAACAACCAACAACTTACCTGGATTTAGCACTCCTCGACCCATTGTAGAGAGTCACGTTATAGGAAAACTTCTTTTTCGAATGCGGCGGCAGTTCCATGGTGTACTGAACCGTATCCTTGTCCACCTTTTCATATTTGCCGTAATCCCCTTCATTTGAAAGTTTCCAGGTTGTGACGGGGAAATTCCTGCGAACTTCTACCTTCGCCGGTATATCCCTGTAGTTGGCCACGTTTACCTTGAAGGTGAGATGTTCGTCCCACCCCTTTATCCTGTCGTCCTTCCACTCATAGTGATCCGTTGAAAATCCCATAAGCGTGGGCTTTACCGACACGTCCTGAGAAACTCCCAGGTTCAGGGCAACCTCTTCATCCTTTGGAATGTACTTAACTGACTGGGCACCTATGTAGGAGAGGTGGTCCTGATCATCAACATTCCGAAAGACCTTCACCAGCCCCCCGGGTATGGGTTCTTTGCCCAGGGTATGTTTCTCGTCGTTTTTAAAAGACAGGAACCGGATCGGCATCATTCCGTAACGCTGCTCTTCATACCTGTAAAGGTTCTTTACGGGGACTTTTCCGGCATCAAAGGAGATCATCCTCTTTCCCCAGCCGTTATCGATATCTTCCGTCCCCCCTATTGTGTACAGGAAATACTCCGAAAGCCCTTCCTTCTTTATCTCCTTGGGGGCCCTCATGACCGCCGATTTAGCCGCCCTCATGCCTTCTGCCTTGGCCATGTAGGCCATATCGTAAGCACCGCCCAGGGCAGGCATGGGCACCGGTCGCGGTCCGGGTCTACCGTAAGGCTGCTGGCGACGGGCAAGCGCTGCTATCTGGTCCAGGAGGTTTATCTTGCCTACAATGAGTCTTGTTTCAGCGTTTTCATAATCTTCACCGCTGCTGTTATTCACCCTGACATAACCCTGTAACCGCATGGAACTTTCATCGGGCGTCAGGGTTGCCAGATAGTACGCCTTCCAGGATATTCCGCTGGTAAAGTAGGTTATCTCGAAGGGCACTTTCCCCGTGACTTCTGAATCCAGGCTCCAGATCCCCAGACCAGTTACTCTGGGTGGATATTCCAGGCTCTGAGTGGTTATCTTTCGAGCCTGGGCAAGGGGCAGCATCTCCAACGAAGTCGGATCTATAAGCGTTCCCGCCCAGGAGAACTGAAGCCTGTTAGGACCCTTCCTCATGGTAAGGGATCTGATGTCTCTTGCCAGGGTTATATCCGCTGAGTTGTAGATCGTTATCTGAACCCTGTCCCTGGCGGGCAGGGTTACCAGATCCACCTTGCCCCAGGAAACCGTCGGCACTACCAGCGAAAGGGCCGTGATCAATACAATTAATTTGCCGTTAAATGAGCTCATTTTATATCTCCCTGTTCTGCGCTTTCTGTTCCGGAGTCCTAGTTCCTGATGTTGCGGCGCTGATAGTGAAAGGACAGCTTCTTTTTACCCTTTGCCGGAAC
>DAOVVW010000260.1 GCA_030636965.1 Pseudomonadota bacterium
GGGATCCTGAAGGCAACGAAAAACGCGTCGGCTGCCGGAGTAGCTCCGAACATGAAAGCCAGGACTGCGTCTCTGACCAATCCAAGAATTCTGGATAAGAAGGTAGCGCTTCCGACGACGCCTGCTGCCCGTACTATCCCGGCACTTTCACTCTGATTATGATCACTATTTTTCATCACTTTGTAGAAAACGTTTGACAAGTTCTATATATTCTGTTTAATTGCAGTGCTTTAAGTCCCCGTTGATCTTGATTCTGAACCAGGAGGATGGAAATTGGCAACTCATAAATCAGCTGTTAAAAGGCACAAGCAGAGCACCAAGAGAAACCTGAGAAACCAGACGAGGCGCACCCGGATCAAGAACCTGACAAAGGATGTTCAGAGCGCCATAGAGGCTGAGGACCAAGATACCGCAAAGAAGGCTCTTGATGAGGCGATCCCGGCAATTCAGAAAGCAGCCTCTAAAGGAACAATTCACAAACGGACAGCCGCCAGAAAGATCTCCAGACTTACTCGTATGGTCAACACCCTCCAGTCAGTCGAATAAATTTACTAGAAGTTCATCCAGCAGTATTTCATCGTGGATACTGCTGGTTTTCAGTTTCAAGTCACACTCCGATATTTTTTTGATCCTGTTTTCCAGTTTCTCCTCGGTGGTTCTTTCGAGCTGTTTCGCGTACTTTTCCCTTAATCCGGGGAACCTTATCCCCACTTCCTGAGCAGCTTCCCTTGGAGTTCGTCCAGCCGACACGAAGGACTTTCCCCTCAATAACTGCCGCTGATGCCGCACTATCATGTGCACTATGAATTCCGGCCGGTTTCCGTTGTCTATCAGAGTCCTCAGTAGTTTAAAAGCTCTGGGTTTGTTGCCCTCACCAACTGCATCTGTCAGGGAGAAGATACTTTCAACTCCACCGGGAACCGTTGCCTCCAGGTCAGTTTGCTGAACCGCTGTTCTGTCGCCAGCAAACAGGGATATCTTCTCAATTTCATGGGACAGTTCCATCAATCCCGAACCGGCAACCTCAATGAGGGTTCTGGCAATACCCTCGTCTGCCTCCATACCCAGGGATGAGAATCTACTGATCACCCATTTTACAAGAGCGGGTCCATAGAGTTTTTTCCGCTCGATAACAGCGGTTTTGGAGGATACCCCCTTGTAAAGTGGATCTTTTTTCTTCAACTCAGAGGAGGTCATGAGAAGACAGGAGGAGGGATTTGGATCTTTCAGGTACTCAACGAGCCTCTTCCAGGCGGAAAATGATTGAACCTCCCTCAAAACAAGTAACCGTCTATCGGCAAGGAACGGCAGGGTTTGAAGAAATTCCTCCACCATCGATGGCTCAGCTTCCCATCCGTAGAGCGCCAGATAGTTCATATCTCTGCTCTCGGGGGGGACTACCCTTTCCACAAGCTGATCTTCAGCCTCTTTGAGAAAAAGGGGCTCTGGTGAGAGAATAAGGTAGGACGCTCGCTTCCCGTCCAGAGCAGTGTCCCTTCCTGTTTTCAATCCGATCCCCCTAGTTGGTCAAACAGCTCCCTCACGATATCCCTTGCAAGCTTCTTGATTGCAGCGTTCCTCTGCCAATCCAGGGAAACCGGGTCTGTATAATGAGGATATGTTCTGGATCTGCTGACCTTGCCGTTTTGACTGATATCCCCCAATTCACTCAGAACTCGCCACTGAATATTTATCGTGAGCTTCTGGCGAAGAGGGGCACCCACCGCGGAAACCGATTCCGCTTCGTCAGAGAAAGAGTCAACTACAACAGCCAGTTTTTTCCGGCCCTCTTTTCTGATAAGCCCCGCTTCCTCAGCAAGAGCATCCTCAAAAACAACACCCAGCCGTGGCTGTTGTGTAGTGTTTTTCACATAATCCAGGGAAAAACCCTCACCTCTGTAAGCGCCTACAAAACGGTAACCGCAGCCGGCGACCAAAAAGATGCCGCTGATAATAAGTATGCAGAACTTTCTCGCGAGGGTCATTCCACCACCAGGGAGACAAGCCTGCCAGGAATAACCACTGATTTGGCAAGTGTCTTACCTTCCAGAAGTTCCTGTATCCGCGGAAGAGCCAGGGCCTGGCTCTCCAGGTATTCCTTCTCCGAATCCGCAGCCGCCTCAAAACGTGCCCTCACCTTGCCGTTTACCTGTACTACTATTTCCAACGTGCTGGCAGACGCCAGCTCGGGATCGAAAACCGGCCACTTCTGGGATAAGATCGAATAAGGCAGTTCCAGGACATCCCAAAGCTCTTCTGCAAGGTGCGGCGCAAATGGGGCTAGAAGCTTGATTATGGTCCTTGCCGCCTCACCTGCCGCGGCCCTGCCAGATTTTTCTACTATCTCCCCATCTGCAAGGAACTTCTGGGTCTCGTTCACCAGTTCCATGATCGCGGAAATGGCCGTATTGAACTGAAAGCGTCCGGAAATGTCTTCGGTCACCTTCTTGATGGATTTGTGGATTGCGTGCCTCAGTTGGCCGGTTTTATCATCGTCAGATGTAATATCTTCCGCAAAGTCCTTTTTGAGCAGGTCAGAGTTCTCTGTGATCAACCTGTGCACCCTCGACAGGAACCTGAAGGACCCTTCGACGCCTTTATCACTCCAGTCCAGTTCCTTGTCGGGAGGGGAAGCGAATAGTATGAACATCCTGGCGGTATCTGCACCGTAACGTGATAACATGTCCTCTGCCGGAACAACATTTCCCATGGATGTCGACATTTTGGCGCCATCCTTTATCACCATTCCCTGGGTGAGCAGGCGGCGGAAGGGTTCATCAGCTTCGGTCAGCCCCAGATCCCTGAGAGCTTTGGTGAAAAACCGGGCGTAAAGAAGATGCAGGATAGCGTGCTCGATACCTCCAATATACTGATCCACGGGCATCCAGTATTTTTCAGCCTCCGCTGAAAAA
>DAOVVW010000032.1 GCA_030636965.1 Pseudomonadota bacterium
AAATGCTGATTTTTAACCGCGAACTCTCAGCATCACAGCTGAGGGCAATAGCTGATACAACTGAGCTGAAGGTAATAGACAGGACAATGCTTATTCTGGATATCTTTGCGCAGCATGCAAAAAGCAGGGGTGGAAAGGTACAGGTTGAACTTGCGCAACTCCGATACCTTCTCCCGAGGCTCGTGGGAAAAGGTACTGCCTTGTCACGCCTTGCCGGAGGAATCGGCACCAGGGGCCCAGGTGAAACCAAACTCGAGGTGGACCGAAGAAGAATAAGGCAGAGGATAGGTACTCTTAAAAAGAGCCTTGACCGCATGAAGAATGAGCGTAAGACACGCCGAAAGAGGAGAAAACAAAAGGCGCTTCCGGTAGTGTCGATTGTCGGTTATACGAACGTAGGCAAGAGCACCCTTCTGAACACCCTGACCAGGAGTGATGAGATCGCCAGAAACATGCTCTTCGCAACACTGGATCCAGTCAGCAGAAGATTGACCATGTCCGATACAGCAGCCTGCATTCTTACTGATACGGTGGGACTTATTCAAGACCTTCCACCGGAGCTCATGCGCGCTTTTTCGGCAACATTCGAGGAGATAAATGATGCCGACCTTATTCTCCATTTGGCCGACTGTTCCCACGCGAACCTTGAAAACCAGTTAGCCGCAGTCAATGATATTATGAGCTCTCTTGGGTTGGATGAAATCCCCCGGCTGCTTGTCCTGAACAAAGGAGACCTGGTGGATTCTGAGACTCTCTCAAATATTGAGCGAAGATACGCTACCTTTTCTATCGTTGCCACCGACCCGGGGTCCATGGAACCCCTTATCACAGCCCTCAGTAAACGTCTTGAAATTTTAGCTAAAGACGCGCGAGCTGATTGATATTGTTGCTAAGGAGACCACAACTTCCCCTGGAAGCTGCCCCGCAAATGCAGCCTGTCCCTTATGCTGAGGATTAATTTCTGCCGCGTGGGCCACCGCGGAGCAATGAGCAGATCATCAGGGGCATCTGCAAGGAGCCTGTGAATTACCATCCGCGGTGTCAGCCGTTCCAGAAAATCCGCAACAAGAATCGGATATTCGGCAGCGTCCAGAGTAACAATTTCCCCTTTCTTATATTCATCTTCGATCTTCGTACCCCTGATTACCTGAAGATGATGGATCTTGACACCTTCCAGCTCGTGTTCAGCAAGGAACCTCGCCGTATCCATCATTTCCTCATGTCCCTCTCCTGGAAGTCCAAGGATGATATGGGCACACACGGGTATGCCCTTTTCCCGAGCCAGATGTCTGGCTCTTGTAAATTCGGCTACATCGTGTCCTCTCCCGATACGATTCAGGGTTGCGTCAGAGACCGTCTGGAGTCCCAACTCAAGCCATATCAGCTTCCTGCTCATATAGGGCATCAGAACTTCGATGATCTCCTCGTTTACGCAGTCAGGCCGTGTACCTACAAACAGGCCGACGTTCCCCGGTATCTGTATCAGGTCATCTACGAGATCCCTGAAGTCTTCTAAATGAGCATGGGTACCTGTTCCACCCTGGAGATAGATGATATATTTTGATTTTGGAGAATTTTTCAGGTGGTCCCTGACCTGCTGTACAGGATCCTTCCCGCTTCGGGCATGCTGCGGCACAAAACTTTCAGCGTTGCAGAAAGAACAACCCTCAAACCCGATAGTTCCATCGCGGTTCGGACACCCGAAACCGGGGTCGACAGGAACCTTTCTTAGCGGCCTGCCGAAAATCCCTCTCAGGTATCCTGAAAGGGACCTGTAGGGGAGGTACTGCTGTTGACTCTTTTTCTTCATTCTGTTAGTCATTTACGGCTATTATGAATTTCTGGAGTGTATTTTTCCATACGTTTAGTAATTTGTGAATAAAATACGTGCTGTAATTAAACTTCTGCTCTACGCAGATATATAAAGGAGCTCAACATGGGAGAGGAAATTAATCTTGACAAGATGAAGGTGGCCGAGCTTAGACAACTGGCCAAAGAACTTGGATTAAAGGGATATTCCGGCCTTAAGAAAGCGGACCTTATAGATAAGATCGCAAGCCACCAGGCTGAGAAACCGGCAGCCGAAGAGGTTCCGGCTGAAGAACCAGCAGCCGAAGAGGTTCCGGCTGAAGAACCAGCAGCTGAAGAAGCTCCACCTGAAGAACCAGCAGCTGAAGAAGCTCCAGTTGAAGAACCAGCAGCAGAGGAACCGGCCCCTGAGCCTGTTATTCTTACTCCTGAAATGATCGCCATAAAGAAGGAGAAGCGCTCCCTTAAAGGCCAGATCTCAGATGCCATTTCAGCCGGAGACAGGGGAAAAACAAAAGATCTTCGTAAAAGAAAGAAGGAGATCAGAAGGCTGCTTAAACGTAGAGCTGGATAGTCAAAACCAGTTAAAAGTTTAAAGTTGAACGCTTTATGGGGTCTGCTCAGAAAATTGAGTCTGACCCCATTTTTTATTAACCTTCAACCTTTAACTTTCAACATTAAACTTCCAACTGCACAAATATACTAAAGACACTACAGGATCTTGTTGAGGGGATACTCCACGATCCCCTCTGCCCCGCTCTCGAGCAGATCCGGTATCAGCTTCCTCATTACCTGTTCAGAGATGACCGACTCTACCGAATACCAGTCACTTGCGTGGAGGCCTGCAACCGTGGGGGCGTTGAGGCTGGGGAGTATCGCTACAATAGCCTCCAGGTTATCACGGTGAACGTTCATTTTAATGCCCACCATCCCGGAGGCCTTCTCGGCTCCCCTTAACAGCATGGAGATCGTGTCGATCTTCTTTCTTTTGAAAGGGTACTCATAGGCATCCTTATTGGCAATGAGATACGGCATTGACTGCATTAATTCATGGATTATCTTCAGGCCGTGGGCCTTGATAGTACTTCCTGTTTCCGTCACTTCCACGGCTGCATCAGCAATGCCCTCAACTACTTTTGCCTCTGTAGTTCCCCAGGAATAATCCACCTTTACATCTATATCCCGCTCTTCGAAGTAACGCTTGGTGAACCCAACCAGCTCGGTGGATATCCTCTTGCCCGCGAGATCTTCTATTGTTTTGAAAGGGCTGTTTTTGGGTACAATGAGAACCCATCTTGCAGGGCGGGAGCTGACTTTCGAATAGGTGAGCTCCTCGACCCATATAACGTCTGAGTCATTTTCAAGGATCCAGTCCCTGCCGGTGATGCCCGCATCCAGTATTCCCTCCTCCACGAACCTGGACATCTCCTGTGCTCTGACCAGAGAAAAGGATAACTCCTCATCGTCCACTGTTGGAAAATAATTCCTTGAACCCCTGCTGATCCTCCACCCGGCCTTTTTGAAGAGCTCTATTGTCGCTTCTTCCAGGCTCCCTTTGGGGATCCCCACCTTGAGTTTCCTGTCGTTGTTGTTTTCTGCCAAGATAATCCTCCTGGTATTTATTAGTTGAAAGTTAAAAGTTGAAGGTTGAAAGTTGATGAGTTAACAAAAAGTCATCAACGCGCCCATTGAGGGCGCCCAAATCAACGGCTTGCATATTATCATCGCACCCGAGTGTGGCTGCCCGAATCCATAACCTGCAACGTGAGTTATGGATTCGTGAGGGTAGGGAAAACGACGCTTTTCACTACCCGGGGAGCAAAAAGCCACTCATGGACTTTTTACGACTCTGTAAAGGTTCAACCATGATGTTAGATATTGAATCTTATCTGTATAACATCACCGTCCCTGATCACATAATCCCTTCCTTCAACCCTCAGTCCCCCCGATCCCCTTGCTTCGGCGAGCCCACCGATGGAGCAGAGCTCATCCCAGGACAGGGCTTCGGCTCTGATAAAGCCTCTCTCCATGTCGGTATGGATCTTCCCGGCAGCCTTAACTGCTGTGGTCCCATCCGGCACAACCCAACCCCTGATCTCTTTATCGCTCACCGTGTAGAATGTTACGAGGTCAAGCATTCTGAAAACTGATGAAATAAACCTCTCTTTCGACTGCATGTCAAGGCCTAAATCCTTGAGGAAGGGTTCTCTTTCCTCAGTCGGTATCTCCAGAAGCTCTATCTCGGAAAGACCGCAGATCTCCATGTACGATGCTCCCGAGTCACTGCATTTTCTCTCCAGTTCCGGATAAGTTAATTCTCCTGCCCCCTCTTCGCCAACGTTAGCGATAACCATGAGGGGGAACATAGTCATAAATTGATACCCTGATATGTCTTTTCTGTCCTCGGCGGTAAGTTCCATGTTCCTGATGGGATCGCCCTCTTCAAGCTGCGCCTTTATCTTTTCCAGCAGGAGGGCCTCTCTGGACGAAAGCTTCCCCTCCTTTGCCAGCCGCTCCATGCGGTTCTCTACAGGCAGTTGATCCGTAAGGCAGAACTCGTCTGAAAGAGAAGATAGCTCTTTAAGGATCTCGGCGGCGGACCGACACTGGGTGGCCATTGGCCCCCAAAAACCTCTCAGGACCAACACCATGGCATCAAGACCCGCGGCCCTGCTTGCTGTCTGCGATCTGATGCCCCCGCCCTCCTCCGGCCTCAGATCACCCAGTTCGACAATTTCAAGCTGTACAGTAGTGTGCTTTTTGGGCCGGCAGACATCAACCAGGCTGTCAAGGCGCTTGTCATCAAGCTTGAGAGATCTGATCTCGGGTCCTGCTTGCCTTTCAGACAGACTCAGGTCCTCTGACAGAAGAGAAAGGATGGTAGTGACACCGGATCCTGAATAACCAGCTAGTCCTACTTTCATTGCCAAAAATCCCTTTAGAAATAACTTTCTAGATCAAGCAGGCCATGATACTACAATATTTTATATTTAGTGGATATTGGAAATTGTGAGTATTTAGCTGTTGGTTGTTAGTTGTTTGTTACTAGAAACTAGAAATTAGAAACTAGAAACTCTGGTCCTATGAAGGAAATAACCCCATCATACCTGAAGCTGGACCGAAATGATCTCGAGAGCCGTGTAAAAGCCCTGAACGATCTCGCCTCTCCGTGTACCCTCTGTCCAAGGGTGTGCAGATCGGAAAGGCGTTCAGGCGACAAGGGTTACTGCAGGACTGCCATTTCGCCGGTGGTCAGTTCGGCAAGCCCCCACTTCGGTGAGGAATCTCCACTTGTGGGCCATGGGGGTTCAGGCACTATCTTTTTCACAAACTGCAACTTGTGCTGCAACTTCTGCCAGAATTACGATATCAGTCAGCAGGGGATCGGTGAGACCATAAGTGTCGAGGACTTGGCGGGCCTTATGGTCCTCCTTCAGAAAAGAGGCTGTCACAACATCAACTTCGTTTCACCAACTCACCAGATTCACGCGATTGTGGCGGCCCTCCCGCTGGCTGTAGATGCCGGGCTCAACGTACCGCTTGTATACAACACGGGAGGATATGATTCAGTCCAGACTCTGAGGCTACTGGAGGGGATCATCGATATATACATGCCGGACCTGAAGTTTATGGACCCTGATGTAGCCCTTTCCCTGGCCGACGCTCCTGACTATCCCGATGTAGTCAAAACCGCAATTATCGAAATGTATCGCCAGGTCGGTGACCTGGTTACTTCTTCAGAGGGCATCTCCTGGAGAGGACTTCTCGTAAGACATCTTGTTCTGCCCCACGACCTGGCAGGCTCCGAGGAGGCATTCCGCTTCCTTGCTGCGGAGGTCTCCCCCAATACATACCTTAACGTTATGTCTCAGTACAGACCATGCTTCAGGGCAGCTGGTAAGGCGAAGATAGGTGATCATCTAAAGACCAGTGAGTATAATGAGGCTCTGTCCATGGCAAAAAAAGCAGGTCTTTACCGGCTTGACGAGAGACATCCAAAAAGAATAACTTTCTGATCGTACATCCCGGAATAATCGCTCTCAAAAAAAAGGGGAACTCACTGAAAATCCGCTCTAATAATAGCTTCAGAGGGCATTTGAGGACATTTTTCTTGACATATTCGAAACAACGTTTTAATATCAATTCACACTGGAAGTACGTTCCAGCACTGATTGGCCAATACTCCCTAATTATCAACATGTTGCGATGTCAAAAAAGTGGTTTATTGGCCAAATTTGGTGTCTGGAAACGGGTATTACCGAAATAATGCTCCGCCATTAGCGGGGCCAGGCTGCACGACATAATCCCTTGTGAAAGGAGGTGGAGCCAGACAGCCGCAGCCGAGCTGACCTTAGGAGAAAGGGTCAGCGCGGTCGAGTTTTCTCTTGTCAAAGAGAGGGCTATTTGGATTCTCAATGGACATCCGGCTACCTCTTGTTATTACCGGATGACCGACACAGCAGTACAATAAATACAGGGTTAAACATGCTCAAAGCTGCTGTGAGCTTTAACTCAGGGAAGGGAGCTTTCCTTCCCCCTAAATTTCGGAGGATTAGATGGAACAAAATGTTGGTAATAGATGGCGGTTCGTCGGTGCGGCGCTTGTTATGCAGCTCTGTCTCGGCGTGCTCTATTCGTGGGCCGTCTTTAGAGGTCCGCTGACCTCTCTGTACGGTTGGGACAAGGTTCAGACCATCGCCCCGTATCGATGGTCGGTTCTTATGTTCACGGTCGCAATGATCATCGCCGGTTTCTGGCAGGACAAAAAGGGACCCAAGCTGGTAGGTAGTGTGGGTGGTGCACTGATGGGAACTGGTATTCTCCTGTGCGCCTTCATCGGCAAAACTGTCGGTGGATTGATCTTTGCCTACGGTATTCTCGGCGGCCTGGGTGTTGGTTTTGCCTATGTTACGCCGATCGCGACCTGCGTGAAGTGGTTCCCGGACAAGCGTGGAATGATCGTTGGTCTCGCGGTTATGGGCTTCGGTGCAGGATCGCTGATCTTCGCACCTCTTATTGAGAAGCTGATCGGTGACAATCCCGATATGTACGCAACCACGATCCCCAGGACATTCATCATCCTGTCGGTCGTTTTCTTCATCTGCGTTATCGGTGCCGCACAGGTGTACAAGGTTCCACCCGCAGGATGGACTCCACCCGGTTGGACTCCCCCAACCGTAGCCCCTGGAACCAAGGAAGATTACTCTCCAGGTGAGATGATAAAAACCTGGCAGTTCTATGTACTCTGGTTGATCTACTTCCTGGGAACCTCAGTGGGTATCACCGCTATCGGACAGGCGAAACCCATTATTGTTGAGCTCTCCAAGGGTGCAGCCGCCATGTCAGGTGGTACTGCTCTCGGCCTTATGTCGCTCTTTAACGGTGTCGGGCGACTGTTTTGGGGAACCACATCCGACAAGATAGGCCGAAACTTCACCACAGTTGCCATGTACGCAGGTTACATAGTTGCCTGCCTGTTCCTGCTCAGGAACGCCACAGGCTTCTGGCCGGTTCTGGTCGGTCTGTGTGTTGTGGGCTTCTGCTACGGTGGATACCTCGCCATGATGCCCTCCTTCACCGCTGATTACTACGGCGCGAAGAATATCGGTGCCAACTACGGCATCATGTTCACCGCCTGGGGCATCTGCGGATTTACGGTTCCGAAGTACTTCGCCGGAATCATGAAGGGCGCCAAGGAAGCCGGCAATATCGCTGCTGGATACAACCAGGTTTACTTCACCCTGGCTGTGATGTCTGTTATCGGTATCGTTCTTGCCCTCGCGGTAAGAGCACCGACTGT
>DAOVVW010000113.1 GCA_030636965.1 Pseudomonadota bacterium
ATAAGGTGGGCGATGGAGGATATGCAGGAACCCAGACTGTTAATTATAAGGGAACCACAAGGATAAACAGTCTGGGTTCAGTGTCTAGGGTCTGGGATCTAGAAAAAACGTTAACCATCCAACGAGGAGGGCTCAAACCTGAGGGAAAAATGTATCCGTCATTCCGGACATCACGCCTACGGCGTGATGATCCGGAATCCACTCTGGAATAGAGTTATCTCACGCAGAGCCTAAGAAATCACAGAGGAAAGTTAATAACGGGTAAAACCCTACTAATCCTTCGTTCCTTAATTGTTCCCGGTCCTTCTTTCTACATTCATGTTCCTGATCGGTTTTATCTCCTCCAATAGAATGTCGCTTAACGGACCGACAATAAAGTCCCATACTTCCTGCCAGGTTTCAAATTCGCCTTCCCGTTCCATACGATCTTCATACATCCGGGCATAACCATCTCCTCCTTCAAAAACATAGCATTTGCTGACCAGCCGCCACAAGCACAAGTTCCTGATACCGCAAACGACTACACCGACCAATTCATCTCCGAGGTAAATACCTTTGTTGTGGCTCTTTCTGTATCCAGAACATTCTATCAGGCTGCCTAATTTAACGTGGCTATGCCTCGTGTTGTACTTCAATGTTGTTCTTTTCAGGGATCTCATGGTCTTCTCTCCTTCAATGCCAGGAATATTCGACAGACCATACTGTGCATTTTACTTACCGACCCCGCTAACTGGAGGGGATATCCAGGACCTCCATCAACTTCTTTATTTCAGGAGAGTCCGGTTCAGCGAACCTCAACCCCCTTCTCCTCATGACCTTGCCTCCCAGAACAGTGACGGAATCCATCCCGCTCTCCCAGGTTCTGCTGCACTTTATCCCGTCGATGGCAACACCGCGCTCCATAAACACCAGGTCAAGCGCCAGGCTGTCAGGCCATTTGGTCGGATTCGAATAGAGGATGGACAGCCCGCTTCTGCTGATATTTAAGACCCAGCCCGACTGACCGTTGTACCTGGCTATGGCATCCTTCTTGACAGCGCGCCGCGGATATGTCCTGCGAGTCCTCATGTCACGCCTTTTCACCTGGGTTCGCAGAAACCGAAGGCCTGGTACGGCGCTACCGAGCCGTATTGACCAACATGTTCGGATAAAACACTGCAGAATGCATGACGGTAGTCACAGTAGTGGGGGAAGATTGTCACTATCCTGACATAACCAACCGAGCTCACATCCAGCAGGGTCAGGCCGTTCATGTTATTCAGGATTGTAACCTCCTGGACATCCCAGACCGACTTGAGAAAAGCCGTTCCCGCCGCAAGGTCAATGGAGCTGATCACTATCTTTACTGTCTCAAAATCCGATGGTGGCTCCGTAATGCCAGTGTAAACACTCCCGTTTTTCCAGTAACCGAACGTTTTACTTGGAAAGACACACTCGAAAGCATCAGATCCGGCCAGAATCTTGAGATCCGCACCCGAATGGGAGGGAAGGGGTAAAAATATAAGAACGATCAGAAAAAGTCCCACAACAAAGCGATACATCTTGATCACCCCCAACACGACGGCTTTCAGATTGCCGGAGTGAGGAGTTCCCTGCCCATCGATAACGGGAAGTGTGGTGCAACAAACTTCGCACCGTACAGGACCTTCACGATCCTCGATCCAGACGCTTTCAGGAAGGTCCTTTCAGGTAATCCCCCTCTGTAAATAACACCTCCAGCAACAACTTCAGACTGCCACCCCTGCCCCGTGACCGCACCCCCAAGGCCCGGTCAGTTTTCCTTTTCTCCATTCCCCGGTATCCTTTCCTGTGGGCACAGGATCTTCATCAGATCGTCCACGCTCGAGAAGACGAGCTTCTCGTCTTTCTGGATGTCCACGACCTGGCCCAGCAAGCCCTCCGGGTTGTTCTTTTGACGCTTATAGATCCGGATAATGTAGCTCTCCACAGGTAAACCTCCAGGTGGACAGGAATCGTTTTCCCCGGGAAAATCCTTCTTCTCAGGGTAAAGATACCCGGTGGAGACTTACTTTTAGGTTACAGTTGGAGAGATTTTTCGAATCGGTGAAGGTAATTAAGGAGCAGGATGTCCCTGAATTATTTCATGGACCGCAGCTGACTGCAGATCTTTTCGGTGGTTGGCGACAGACCGGTGCCCAGTGTTTCACTCAGGACCTTGCGGCACCTTCGGCAGACCTGGATCCCCTCGGACAATCTCCCGAGCTTCAGGTAGCAGTTCATCAGGTTCCGGTAAAGGTCTTCCTCCAACGGATCCACTTCCAGCAGTTTCTGGTACCACTCAATGGCCTCCTCGTGACGATCCCTCGATTGGAGGTGGCAGCAGTAAGCACTGGCGGTACGAAGGAATCTGTTTCGCAGGCGCTCGCTGCGGGCAATGGCCCATGGCTGATGGTTATCCCCGGCCATGAACTGCCCCCGGTACATACCCATGAGTTTAGCTGCAAGACGGTCCAGAACTGCATCATCACCGGATTGAACCTTTTCCAAATCATTTGCGAGACGGCTCAGCAAACGCTCCAGAGCCCACGAATCCACCCAGCAGCAATCCGGGTTGAGAGACACGTTACCCTCACGAAGAACGATGGCATCGTCGACACCCAGTGACTTTCTCAGGCGATGAAGGGTAACATTGAAGGACTGATGGGCCGCGGCCCCGTCGGAATCCGGCCATAGAGCATCGTAAATCTGCTCCACCGGAACTTTACGGCCTCCCAGGGCGATGATCACTTTGAGCAGATCCAACTGCTTTTGCTTCCCGCGTGCTTCCGATCGGAGAGGCTCGTCGTTAATGACCACCTCGAAGCGTCCCATGGTGTAGATCCTCACAGGCCAGGGCCAGGTTTCGAGATCATACAATTCACCTACAGGCTTCAGATGCCGCTTTTTTATCAGGCCTTGAACATACTCAACTTCGATCTCTTCTTTCAGAGCTTGAGTGCATATTACGGACATGACATCAGGACGCCAGAAATAGAAGTTGGAAAAACCGCCACGTTTCCCAGCGGAAATGGCGCTGCGAATGAAATCCACGATTCCTTCGTCGTCATTCTCAAGAGCGAACCATGCCTTCCTGATCTCGACCATGAATTGAAAATAGGCGCTATTAATCCTTTTGGCGATGTTGGAGGCTTTTTTCAGAAATTTCAGTGCTCTTTTGCGATCCTCCAGTTCCCAATAAATCTCTGACATGCCTAAAATCGTGAAGAAGTCCCCAGCAAAACTCCCTACTTCCTTCGCCAATTTAAGGGATTCTTTACCGTGCTCGAGGGCCAGGTTCAGATCTCCAAGGACCATGGCATACCAGGCAGACAGGAAATGGTAATAACTTTTGTCCCATGCTGATGGTCCCAACAGAACGTGTTCCATCTTCTTGAGACATGATATTGAAAATTCCAGATCTCCTTCGCAAAGGGCGCTGGTTGCACTATGCCCCAGAAGGTAAGTATCCCAAATGTGCACACCTGCTTCCTGTGCAAGTTTAAGCGCATCTTCGACAACGGTTCGACACTCCTCAAATCTCGAGTTCACCCAATGGTTAATGGCCTCCACATTTGACATCATTAAAGAGATTGATGGATTGTCGGTCTTTCCCTCGAAGCGTCGCTTCGTATTGTTTATAATAATCTCCGCCTTACCAAATTCACCGATCCAGGAATAATGATTCGCCAAAAGTTGAACGGTTAACGCTTCAAGTTGGTAATTCGACTGTTCTCGCAGCAATTCTATTGCACGTTCCGCCCATGATATGAGATCAGGATGGGTCGGATTCCTCATGGAAAGGGCACTGAACATGGCTGATGCAACCATCCCTTCAATCTCCGGCAATGGATAGGCAGGATATTTTGTCTGAATCCGGCTCATCTCCTCGATCAGCCAATCGAAGGAGTCATAATTGCTCATTCCATTGAACACAGCGTAGACCATACCTGTCCAGGACAGGTAGATGCCCGCAACATCTTCCGCTGCCGAGAAAGCCTCGTATGCCTCCTGAAACCGTCTCAGGCTTTCAGGGGGATTCAGGAAAGAGACGGAATACCCCAGCCAGTACTGCAGCCATGGATCGGCATTCCGAAGATCTTCGGGCAAGGAAACGATCCACCCTTGCAGGGTCTGGAAGCGGCCCTGCTGGAAGATTGCCTGCGCCCGCACTTTAATCAAGTTTGCCGCGCTTACCCAGTCTTCAGCCTCCATGTAGAGATGAATCGCCTCCTCAGCGCTACCCTCTGCTTCGAGGATTCCGGCCGCCTTTTTCCGCAAACTCATGACCTCTTCCGGACCCAATTCCTTCAGTCCCCTTGCCTGCAGAAACTCCCTGAACAGGGCGTGGAACTGGTAAATCGGCGGTTCTTTTGAAAAGCGAATAGTAAAGAGATTCCCTTCAGTCAGATGTTCGAGAATAGAGGATGATTCCTCATTACCTGAAATTTTCTGCGCCATTGCGGCGGTTTTGCGCGGGAAAAAGCAGACCTTGAGCAGAAGTTCCCGGACAGAAGGATCGAGCTTTCGCCACACCTCAGCGGCATAATAGTCGAACGTTACCTCCCGGGAAGCGACCTCGGTCCCCTCAGGAAGAACACCCTTGCCGTCCATGCTCTCGGCGATGAGGGTCAGGCCCGCCACCCATCCGTCCACCCGCTCATTGAGGCGCACAACATCGTCGTGCGTGATATCCAGGATACCGTGCACGCCAAGGATCCCCTGGCACTCCTCCAGATCCAACCTGAGGCCATGCCAGGAAATGTGTTTGAGCCCGCGGTTGGCCCTGAGCCTGGCAAGGTCCCCGGGAGGAGCCAGGCGGCTGACGACGAAAAGCCTGACATCGCCCGGTATCCTGGTTACAGCCTGCTGCAGGACCTGAACCAGGTAACTCCCCTGGGGAAGGTTCTCAAAGTTATCCAGTACCACGACACCGGGAGTTTTCAGAAGGGGGAAAAGATCCCCGAAGAAACGCCTGGAAAACTGGTCGATGCTGTGCATGTACTCCGGCGTAAAGAGGGAAAGCTCCCCGCTG
>DAOVVW010000227.1 GCA_030636965.1 Pseudomonadota bacterium
CGTCGTTTTCCCTTCCCTCACGAATCCATAACTATATATTAAGGTTATGGATTCGGGCGTCCCTCAATGGGCGCGTTGATGACTTCTTGCGAAGTCATCATCTATAAAGTCGGCAGTGAAAAAGCAGCTCGTTAAATACTGCTGCTACGGTATCAAAAAAGGGGGTTTGGTAGCAAGTAAGTTGATAGTTGTTAGTGGTTAGTTGTTAGTAAAATGATGAATATTGACTAACAACTTGCAACCAACAACTTATCGTCTACTACTGCCATAAATAAGCGCCAGGGTTTCGCTCCTGGTTCTCTCGTCCCTTCTGAAGGAACCTCTGACCGCCGAAGTCACTGTCATGGCATTCGGTTTTTTCACACCACGCATGGACATGCACAGGTGTTCTGCTTCAATAACTACCATTACGCCTTTTGGGGAAAGACCCTCCATGATCGCCTCAGCCACCTGGGTCGTCAGCCGCTCCTGAACCTGCGGCCGGCGGGCAAAGCTGTCAAGAACCCTGGCGATCTTGGACAGACCGGTTATATTCCCACCTTCCGGAATATAGGCTATATGGGAAACCCCAACGAAGGGCAAAAGGTGATGTTCACACATGGAGTGAAGTGGCAGATCCCTGACCAGCACCACTTCATCGTGTGCTTCACCCTTCACAGGAACCAGGTATTTCATGGGGTCATCGCCAATACCTGAAAAGATCTCCTCGTACAGATCCGCTACCCTGCGGGGAGTTTCCACAAGCCCCGGCCTGTCCGGAGTCTCTCCAATTCCCTCGAGGATCAACTTCATCCCTTTTTCAATCTTTTTTCGGTCCATCTCCATACTCCGAGTAATAAGCAGCCACGGCCTCATCCCTGAGTCGTTCCGCCCGGATGCCCGCACGCTTCGATAACTTCATAACCTCATCGAACTCCACTTTTATCCGCCAGTTCCCTGACGGCATACGCCACCTCTTTACGCTTACCAGACCGCAGCTTGTCTCGACCTTAACAACTTCCCTGGGAAGAACTGCTCTGTCAACCTTCCAGAATCTGAGCCCTGCGCTGCCTGACTCTTCCAGGATCGCGTCTATCAGGGTATCTTCCAGATCAGCGGGAACAAGGACCCTGAGCAAGACGCCTACTCTTCCCTTCTTTGTATGGGCCGGTATCATATGCACCTCCTGAGCACCCTTTTCATGCAGAGAGCTGTAAAGTGGCGCCATATACTCCGGGCTTATATCATCAATACCGCATTCGATCATCACGCTCTTCCGCTGACCTGTCTCACCTTCACTTCCAAGAAACACCCGCAGAATGTTGGGAAAATCCGGGTTTTCCCGTCCTCCGGCTCCCATCCCCACCGATTCTATATCCATCGATGAAAATGGTCTGAAATCCGATACAAGATGTTTGATCAAAGCTGCGCCTGTCGGGGTCGTCAGTTCAGCTTCCGGTCCCTCCGAGAATACCGGTACGCCTTCAAGGATATATGCTGTGGCTGGCGCAGGTATCGGCAGAGTACCGTGTTCAGTCTCCACAAATCCCCGTCCAAGATTTACTGGACCACAAACGATTCTTCCCACTTCCAGATGCTCAACAGCCACCAGGGTTCCCACTATATCGGCAATAGTGTCCTGACCGCCCAGTTCGTGAAGATGTACGGCCTGCTTTTCCCCGTGAGCTCTGCCCTCGGCAACCCCCAGGATTTTCAGAACCCCGACACAGCTGTCGACAAATTCTCCCGGGAGACCTGCTTTTTCCAGGACCTCGAGCATCTGGGGCATTGATCTTCTGGCTGACTGATCGGACACACTGACTTTACACCGGGTACAGGCAAGCCCCCCTCTCTTTACCTCCTCCGCCTTCAGAGTGACCTCTCCCGGTACCACTTTCTCAACTGTTTCCGAAATAAGGTCCAGTGGCACTCCAAGAGAGAGCAAGGCTCCCAGAAACATATCTCCGGAAGCACCGCTGAAGGGGTCTATGTGTAGTGTTTTTTTCATTGGTTGTTTATCTTATCTCGAAGAACTTCTCAACTTCCTGAACATCAACAGTTATCGGTTTCAGAATCCAGAATATAGAATCCAGAATCCAGTATTTTTTGTTCTGAATTCTGACTCCTGACTTCTGACTCCTGACTTTAATCCACTCCCAACATTAAATGCGCCGCTACAGCAGCGCCATAACCATTGTCTATATTTACCACCGTGAGGCCACCCGCGCAGGAAGAGAGCATAGTTAAAAGAGGTGTGATCCCCGAAAAGGAAGCGCCATAACCTATGCTTGTTGGAACTCCAATAACCGGTTTTGAAACGAGACCGGCTATAACACCGGGAAGAGCCCCCTCCATGCCGGCCACAGCGATTATCACACCTGAACTCGTCATTTCATTACGATATGATGCGAGCCTGTGAATACCCGCGACTCCAACATCGTACGCCCTGACCACATCCCGCCCGAGAAAGGCAGCCGTTCGGCAAGCTTCCTCAGCAACTGGAAGATCTGATGTGCCCGCCGCCATCACAAGTATGGACCTGCCTCCCGCAGAGGGCAACCTGCCCACTAAAACAGTTGAAGATACCGGATCGTAATCAGCATCGGGGAAGCGCCCTGCCAGACCTTCAGCCGCTACCGAAGAAATCCTCGTGATCAACACCGGGGATTCGGTCGAGAGCATCCTTTCCACTATCTGTTCTATCTGTTCAGGTGTCTTGCCCTCTCCGAAAACGGTTTCAGGTATCCCGCGCCGCAGGAACCGGTGGGTATCGATATGTGCAAAATCCATGAGAGCCGACGGAAAGTCTCCCAGCTTTTCCAGAGCCTCTTCAACGGAAAGTTTGCCTGTAGAGATCTTCTCGAGGATGTCTTTTATGTTGTCTTTGTTCATCATACCGGTATCGGCAACGCATATTACTTTGTCGATTTGATATTTCTTTTTCAAACGATTCAGAACATCGGTAAAAGTATGTCCTTCGTATTGCTTTCCTCTATATACCTCGTATCCGACAGGTTGCTTGTTTTGGTCGATTAACATTCCAAAAACGATAATGGTTTTGCCGATTTTTCCGTCTTTCCCGAAACCTTTCTCTCGAAATCCGTCTTCAACGGCACTGTCGAAATAAAAAGTCGTTACATCGTAAAAAACAACATCAAGTTTTTGATTGAACAAATTGCGTCCTTTGTTATAAATAATCCGTTTTATGGGTTCCTGATTATCATGCAGATAATCTAAACTGCGATATATCCATTGCAACTCTATCTGCGGTATTCTCAAATAATCTCGCTGATTTGTGTAACTTGCATATTTGCTTACGGGGTC
>DAOVVW010000231.1 GCA_030636965.1 Pseudomonadota bacterium
ATTTTTTACCTTGCGGTCCTTTTTTTTGAGCTTACGCCTGTTGGCTATTTGGTGCTGTTCATCATCTTCCGGCTCGTCACCCTTAAGGCTCCTGTAGATCTCATCCTGAACGCGGTCCCAGAAGAAGTCCGGGTGAGCTGAAGGAACATCCGAAATTTCAGCTTTCCTGCGCAGGTCACTGTCGGCAGTTACAAGCAGGTCTGCATTTCCCTCCCGGCACATCGATGCGATCACATCGTCTGCCGATCTGCCGTGTCGTGAATATATAACGGCGATCCCCCTCACTTTTTCCGCACCGCCCCCCTGGGAGTAAGAATCGGCACCATCGAATACGATGGTGATCTTATGCCCCTTGCCTGACCTGTACTGGGATAAGATATCAACAAGCGCATCTCTGCCCCTCTCCAGATCCTCTCTTTCTGCCAGAGCCAGTTCCGGAATACGCCTTATCAAGTTATAGCCATCCACAAGAATTCGCATTTCAGGATGTCCTTTGCACCAATCCCCTACTGTGGTAAAAATAGCAGGCAACGGGGGGGTTCCTTGAATGTCCCGAGCATTAAACACTATCATTAGTATCCTGGCAATATTGACGCTCCCGGCTACGGTAAACCTTTGGGCAGCTGCGACCGATGTGTTCCCCATGAATCCCGGCAGCCGCTGGATATATACGGACGATTCCGGAGGTGGAGAGAATCTTACGGTAAACAGGACGCTTACCGTGTCGGGAATCAGCTTCAGCGAAATGATAACAGGAACCAAAAGACCCTTTTATTTCCTGAATACAAGAGACGCTATTTACCGGTTCGACGTCCTTCCGGGCAACCCCCTGGAAACCGATCCTGCCGTTCCGACACTCCTTTTGAAATTTCCTATCCGTGTTGGTGATACCTGGATCTCCCCATGGGGTGATAATCCAATGTCCTTCACGGTGCTTCAGAAGCAGAAGCTCACTGTCCCGGCTGGATCCTTTTCTGAAACCTACAAGGTAGGATACAGACCAGTGTCAGACCCTATCTATCAAGGCTATTACTGGCTCGCGCCCGGTGTCGGAATGCTGGCCATCCAGAGCAACGGATACCGTATAGAGTTAGCCTCCTTCAGCATTACCGAGTTTCTTCCTCCAGAACCTGAGGAAAGAGATCTCATTGACCTTGCGAAAATCCTTGGAATCAACTCCATCATCAGCCCCAAGAGCGGTATCGGAGACGAAGGGGACAGCTCCGGATGGTACACGAAGGTAAGCTCTTACGTACCCGGCATCGCTACTTCTTTTGTAGTAATGGCCTTATTCTTCGGTGTGGCGGTGTGGATGCTGGGCACCAGCAGAAAAATAGAGCTCAAAGACCGGATGGACGTGACAGAAGGCGAAATGGTCCTTGCCACGGCTATGGTACACGAAGGTCTTTACGGGGAAGCCTCCGACATCCTAAGGCGTCTCATTGGAAAGAATCCACAGTGGCCGGATCTCGTGGCCATGTTCGGAAAGACCTTGCTCAGATTGGGGAATGTGGAGGAGGCCGTCCTGGAACTCAAGCGCTCCCTCACCCTCAACCCTCGTATGGTGGATGCAAGGTTGGACCTTGCAAGGGCATATATTGAGCTGGACGACAGCTCAAAGGCCTTTGAAGAGCTGGAGACTATCCTGACTGAAAATCCGGAATTTGCCGATGCACTGTGTCTGAAGGGGGATATTCTTTCCGCGCTGGGCAAGGCGGTTCAGGCAGCAGAATCTTACCGGCACGCCCTCAAGGTCAACCCTTCCTTTTCCGAAGCGCAGAACAATCTTGAACGACTCCTAGCAAAGGAAAAAACATCTACCGATAAGAATCAGGCCTCCTGAGGCTCAGGACCGGAAATTCTTTCCGGATTCTTGTCACATCGCCAGGAGAGATATGGACACTGAGGATATCCTCATTTGCATCCAGGCAGCCCATGACGTTACCCATGGGGTCCGCGCATAGACTTCTTCCACCGAGGATCAGACCTGTACCGTCATTTCCGCAGGCGTTGGAAGCCGCTACAAAGAACTGGTTCTCCATGGCACGAACATGGACCAGGTTGAAAAAATGCTCTATCCTGGCTTCGGGCCACTGGGCCGATACCAGGATTATGTCCGCTCCGTTAAGACACAATCTGCGTGAGAGCTCCGGAAACCTCAGATCGAAGCAGATCATCAAGCCTATCCTCAAACCTGACCAGTCCAGCACGACTGGTCGACTTCCGGGGATAAAGGCTCTTTCTTCCCCGGTGAGGGGAAACAGGTGGATCTTGCTGTAGCTGCCCGAAACGTTACCGTACTCGTCAACAAATAACATCGAATTAACTATGCCATTATCAATTTTTTCAGGGACGGACCCTGCCATCGCCACACCCAGCGACCGGGCTTCGGACTTCATCCAGTTCACGGCCTTGCCAGACTCCTGAGCCATGGCCTCAAGTTCATCGTACCAGAAACCCGAAGAGAACATCTCCGGCAGCAGGATCAGGTCTCCTTTAGCGATAGTGAGCTTTTGGATTAACTGCTCCGCACGATGGATATTTTTGTCTATACTGCCGAGGGCGATCTGGAACTGAAGGATGTGAATAGAAAATTTCCTCTCGGATTTTGTCAGGGACATATTCTTGCTCCTATACCTGGAAGCTCCAGAAAAACGGCCTGTAGCGTGCCAGCAGACGGCAGCTCGTAAAGAAGTTGCTCAGCGTTTCAAATTAGTATAGCATTTGTTAGGGTCGTAAAAAGTCCATCCATGGCTTTTTACTCCGTGGAAAGTGAAGAGTGTCATTTCCACTTTCTATGACTTGAAGCTGTATCAGGCATGATATATACTTTTCAGGCTATTTTTGGTCAGAATGCAGGCTTGCTTTATCACTGTTTCAACAGGTGAAAACACTTTTGACGCAGTGATTCACCGGAGGAGTCCTGGCACTAGACCATCATGAAATTCACTATCTGTTATGCTGCACACGACGTCATGATCCCCTCAGGTTGTAATTCCGTAATACGAACAGGTATTTATACTTTATTTTACTCACCCTCTAATGGGATACTGAATATACCGTGATAGTCCAGTGTGACAGTTGTAATTCCAGGTACAGGATTGCCGAGGAGAAGGTCCTTCCCCAGGGAATCAAGGTGCGCTGCGCAAAGTGCAAGGAAGTTTTTGTAGTCAAGCCACCGGACGAGGCACCACAGATAGACAAACCACAACCACCAGCCCCCGAGAAAAAACCTGAAAGTGAACCTTCACCGCCGGAGCCGCCCCCGCCTGAG
>DAOVVW010000305.1 GCA_030636965.1 Pseudomonadota bacterium
AACTGCCTTGCGTTGGCATGGTAAAGGGAGAATCAAATGACCAATGTCATCGGGAAACTCGTTGAAGCAATCGAGAAAAACGTAAAACCAACAACACATCCAGTTGCAGTGAAGCTGGCGGCAGAAGGTGACGAGATATCTCAGAAGCACCGCAGGCCTTCAAGAGATTTCGGCAACCCGGTGGCGGCCTGCCAGGGTATGAGCATGGCCCGGACCTTTGGCTGGACAGTTGTGCTTGGCGAAGATGACCATGCATGTCCGGTGGGAGCAATAGGTGCGGGTCACATTGAGCCGGATCTCTTCCTCGAGGGAGGGGTTGCTGAGTTGTACCAGGATGACCCAGAGGCAGCCAGAAAGATGGAGGCAACCTATCCGCGACAGCCGGTGGGAGCAATAAATGAAATATGGCTCTCGCCCCTGGCACGCTGTGAGTTCGATCCCGACCTTGCGGTAATTTACGGCAACCCGGGCCAGATCCTTGTTCTGATCCACGCGGCGAATTACGGCAAGGGAGACGGTATCAGGTCATCTGGTACAGGCCGATTTGGCTGCTCGGAGTGGATTGCGGGTGTTGCCCAGTCAGGGGAGTGCGCGTATGCCATACCGGGGTCAGGAGAACGGGTTTTTGCCGGCACACAGGATCATGAAATGTGCTTTATGGTTCCAGCTTCCAAATTCGAATCCTTGACACAGGGGCTTGCCGTTATGAGAAAGAAGGGTATGTACCGGTACCCGGTACCGAATATGAACCTGATGAATAAACCAAAGATGCCCGAAAAGTACTCCATACTATGAATACTCTTGCCCCGATAGAAATAGAATGCCTGTGCTGTGGCAATCAGTTTGACTCAAGGGAGGTTGTGTCGATGAACAATCTCGGCCCGGTAACAACCGACCTTTTTGAGATGGCGGCCGGGCAGCAGCCGATTCGATACCTTGTTTTTACGTGTCCTGACTGTGGTTATACTGGAGTATCTGGTGAAAAAGGCCCATTGGACAGTCAAATAAAGAAATTCGTGGAGGAGAAGATCAGCCCAAGGCTCAAGGATGAAGAGATCACATCAGGGCGCAGGTGGGAGTTCATGGCGCTCATAAGCGAGGCAAAGGGTCTTGACGATTTTGCCGTAGGATCGATGTATCTGCGTGCTGCCTGGTGCTCCTGGCTTGATGGAAATGCAGGAGACGAACCTGGATACCGCAAGAAGGTAACAGATTATTTTGAGAAGGCTTTGAACAAGGAAATTGTGCTGGAGGACAGGATCTACTGGACAAAGTACCTTGTTGGAGAGATGTATCGTCGGATCGGAGACGAGATCAATGCTCACAAATGGTTCGATAAAGTCACGCAGATGGAGCTGAAGCATCCAAACAGGGATTTCTGGCTCGACCTGGCAAGGCAGCAGAAGACGGAACCGAAAGAATATGTCAGGGAGCCAGTCTCTTATGAGGAGCTCAAAAAGGAAAAACGCTCCCTGTTAAAGAATATCTTCAAAATGTTTGGGAGGAATGCGTAGAGCAGGGGTTAGGGAGAAGGAAAGAGGGAAGAGTAGTACATCGATCATTAGAGTATTGGAAATTAGAGCATTATTAAACCACGTTGGGCGTTGGGCTTTGGACGTTGGGCGCCAGCCATGGGCTGGCTAGAACCCTAACCCCAGCTTATGGTACTTATCCACTTCCTCTTTAAGCCAGTCGGGCCAGTATGTCTCGGCGATGGGGTAGCTGGCATCGAGAGCCTGGTAGGAACCCGGGCCCGCAACATCTTCGATGTTCTCTTTAGTGTTGTAGCAGACACGGTCCAGCCCGGTGAGCTGGGCAACACGCCTATTGATCTCGTCTAGAGGCTTGTCGTAGGGATGTTCCCCCTTAAAAGCTCTCTGGGCCGCCAACTCGTCGAGGCATTCCCTGCCTCTGCGCCATTCCTTGAAGGAAGGGAAAAACATTGGGCCGTATGAGATCCAGAACTCTATACTAGTAGCCCCGGAGTTATAAACGGACCAGACCGACCCCCCCTGGCTGACGCTGCCCTTGACGATACTGTCGTCCCCCATAATGACTTTCTTACCCTTCAGAACCGAGTCAACACCGGCAAATTTAAGACCAACCTCTACGGTCCGCTTGCGTATCTGGGATTCCTGGAAGGTACGTATTGCCTGGGCCTGCTTCACGAGGCCGTGGGACATGGGCATTTTAAGACCCTCGGCGATACCGTAGGCTACACCACGCCCTGAATCAGGGTTGGGTATCACTATATCGGCGTCTGTTTTGCCGTAGAGCTCAGTAAGCTTGCGACCGAGCCTTTTTCTGAGGAGAAATATCTCCTGCCCCTGATACAGTGATGCGACGTTGCCGAAATAGACGCCCTGAAAGACGTCCGGCATGGGGGTTTCCTCGCGAAATCTCCGGGTTTCAATCCCATCGGATGAGCAGATTGTCATCTCCGCGCCTGCATACTCCCGCTCGCTGAAGCCACCAAGCCTCCTGTGAGAACAGCTCTCCGAGCTGACAAGGAACGCGCCGTCCACGGTGCCGAAAC
>DAOVVW010000294.1 GCA_030636965.1 Pseudomonadota bacterium
CTTATCTTCTGTATAGAGGTTCAGGTCGTTTATTACCCTGAGGAGCTTCGTGCGGCTCGTTAACTGCTGCTTGATAGAGCGGATCCGGCTCCCCATATCAGTGGTCACCGTGGAGCGAACATAATCCTGGGGAACCTTCTGGGGTTCGACATAGATCGACACGCTGCTGCGGTACAGGTTGGGCAGATAAAGCCCGTATAAAATGACCAGAGGGCTGATTACCAGGAAGGGTATGAGGATGAACCACTTCCTCCTCCAGAATGTGTCCAGGAGGTTGGTCAGTTCGTTTGTGCCAGTGCCGTGTTCAGTCTTCATGTTTTTTCCTTAGTCAAATGCTATAGCTGCCGGGGGTCAAAATACTATAGATGCCGCAAGTTCCAGACGGTTCTCCTCAAAGTCCGCTGTGAATAAAGTACTGTTAACCTTCTCCACGACCATGGAGGCCGAGAGCTCGGAATCCTGTGAGGGCTGTCCCCTGAACCCCAGCTGACCGTAGAACCGTTCATCACGCCGCTTGAGTCCGGAGGGCATCCCGGCAGTTCCCGCAGGGAAATTGTCCTTCCCGTAACTGGTCGTTAGGAAAGCCCCCAATGATCTTGAAATGTTCAAGTCAAGGCCCATGCTGATCTGGGCAGTTTTGCTCCATGCAGGGGTTCTGTCGTCGTTCCTGTACACGCGGTTTGAAGCTGAAGAATCCAGATTAAAGTTCAATTTTTTGGCCAGTTTGGAATTGAATGTAAGCTCTGTTTGTCCGCTCCACTCCCTTCCTTCCCCCTCGGTTTTGAGTCCGTTTACCCCAAGGGAAAATCCAACTCTGCTGACCGAGGAGATCTCAGATCGCCTGAACAATAGGAGACCGAGGTTGTTTATTCTGGATAGTGTAGAGCCGCCTTTGGCCTCAGTCTTGGACGCTGACCAGGACAGGTTTGCTCCTCTCACGGTGCGCTGACTAAGGGTCTGGGTGAGCTCGGCGGAAAAGTCTCCCTCTTTCCATATGTTGTCCGCCTCTTTGTCATCACCCCTCAGCGCGGAGCCGGATAATTGTACTTCACTGCCCGGTCCTGATTTCCAGGTCTTAAGAGCATTGAGTCTGGTGGATCTGCTCTGCGCACTCTCTCTGTCGGTATCTTCCCGTCTGAGGCCGATCTCCCATGAGGAGGTAGTCCCTCTGCGTCCTGTAGCAATAGAGGCTGTGAGTCTTTCTTCCCGCACCCTATTCCTGTTGATAAGATCCTCTTCAGGGATCGAGGTGTCCCTGGATGCGTTTGCTGTCACACTTACATAGCGGTTTGAGCGCCTGTTGAACTGCAGGTTGGTGTTGAGACGGTAGACCAGGTTCCGGGTGTCCTGGTTGCTGTCTACCCACTCCGAACCCACTTCGCCGCCTACGGAATAGGAAGAACCTCCCCTGGTCCAGGCAAAATCCAGACCCGACGTAAGGGTAAACTGGGTGCCGGTGTCCTCAAACCCGCTGGGAAGCCTGTTGAAGTTATCGCTGTTAACGGTTCTCATATTCACGTTCCAGTCAACATTTGCCGCCTGTGCCGGGCCCAACAGGCCCGGGGGGGGTACCATGGTCAAAATTACGGCCAGAAAAACCGCCCTTATGACATATACGCTTGCGACAAATACGTTGGCTCTTTTCATCAGGGAACGACCAGCGTATCGCCCCTCATAAGAAGGATGTTTCCTCCTCCTTCGGGGGACCTGATGATATTCTTAAAGCTGAAGTTAAACTTCTTTTGTATGCCCTTTTCCTGCCGGATCAGGACCATCTTTTCCCTGTTGGCAAACTCCGAGAATCCTCCCGCCAGGGCGATTACCTGCAGCACTGTCAGGCTGCCCTGGATCCTGTATACGCCCGGGTTTCTGACCTCACCCAGGACGTAGACAAGGTTTGAGGCCGCATTCCTGACGATCACAGTAACGAAGGGAGAGTCGATAAACTCCTTCAATTTGAGCTCGATCTGCAGGCTGATATTGTCTGTTTTCATACCTGAGGCGATAATGTCCCCGATAAGGGGAATTGTGATCTTCCCGTCCGGCCTGACGATGTAGTCATCTGACAGCTCCTCGTTCTTCCAGACCACTATTCCCAGCAGGTCTCCTGCTTCCACCAGATAAGAGTACGACTTTGCGTTTCCCTTCGCCTCGGCTGCGGGTTTTTCCACGGATTGGGCGATAGCAGGCATACACAGGAGCGACATTAGCAGTGCCAGGAGGCAGGTCCTTAAATACTTAAGCATGATCCAACCCCGTTTCCTTGATCTTGGTCAGGAGTGTCTTGTAGCTGATCTCGAGTATTTTGGCGGCCTGTTTGCGGTTCCACCTTGTCTCACCAAGAACTTTGGCTATGATTTCTTTTTCAGCCTCAAGGGCAGCAGCTTTGGCGATCTCCTTTAAGCTTCTCCCCGCGCTCATGGCTTCATTTACTGAGTCCAGATTGGAGGTTTGGTGTCTTTCTTCAGGTGGCTCTGTTTCTAGTGGATGAGCTTCTACCCATCCGTTATCCAGCATTTCGGTAGTGATGGCCTTTCCCTCGCCGAGAACGGTGGCCCGTCTTATTACATTTTCCAGTTCACGGATATTCCCCGGCCAAGGGTAGAATCGTAGTTTCGACATGATGTCCTCGCTCAAGTTCAGCGCCGGCC
>DAOVVW010000258.1 GCA_030636965.1 Pseudomonadota bacterium
GAATATAGCTGTAGTTCAGCGAGCCCGATGACAGACTCACTACGGCCTCCGTTGCCCAGCTGGTGGGCATGAAGGGAAATTCTGGTACCGACATTGCTTTTACAAAATCCATAACCTCCTCGGTGGGGACATCCATGAACAGGCGCTCCGGCCGGCTCATCCTGAAGAGGATTATGATCATCGCTCCCACAGCCAGGCTCATGAATGTCAGTGCCTGATGGACTCTGGCTGCCGGAAGTATACGCATCAGGATCATGGCAAAGGTGGATCCTGCCAGGACCGGAATGAGAACCAGCAGGATGAAAACCGGAAACCATCCTGCCACGAACTGCCATCCGAGACGTAGTTTGCTGCTGTAGGCAAGAAATGGCGGAACACCAAAAATAAGTATCATCCAGGCACTCTGGAAAAAGACAATTATGAACCTCTGTGTGATGAAGGCAGAGGGTGAAACCGGTGTGGTTATAAGGAACGGGATCTCCCTGCTCATATAAAAACCCGATATGGCTGACGCCATACTGGACAACATCAGGAGACCGAAGAAGGACAGGAAGAGAATATGTATGAGCTGGTGGAGCATAAAGGGAGCAAGAAACTCCAGCCTTGTCACGATGGCTGCTATAAGGCGGTAGAAAAAGATGTAGTCCAGCCACACAAAAACTCCGCCAAGTAGCAACATGGAAATAATCCAGCCCATGGTTTTGCTGCCACCGCAACGCAAGGTATTTTTCAGTTCCGTCAGCCTGTAGGAGATAAGCTGGTAAAGGGAGGTCGGATAACCTGTGCTGTCAGCTGATGCCAAGAGAGGTCTCCAGGGTCAGGCGGAGAAAGACTTCTTCGAGATTTGAGCCCGGGATCCGGGCCTGAGTCGAGAGCTCATCCATATTTCCTAACCCTATCAACTTCCCATGGTGGATGATCCCGATCCTGTCGCAGACAGCCTCTGCAGTAGGCAGTTCATGGGTTGTCAGGAATATTGTTTTCCCCTCATTTGCCAGGTCCCTGAAAAGCCCCCTGACCTTCTTCGCTCCCAGAGGATCCAGCCCCACCATAGGTTCGTCAACTATTATTACCCTCGGGTCGTGAAGAAGGGCTGACGCCATGGCCAGTCTTTTTTTCATTCCGTGGGAGTAGCTTTCAACCAGTTGATCGGCCCAGTCCGTTAAATCGAAAAAAGCGAGCAGACGCTCGCTTTCACTCTCGACCCTGGTTCCGTTCATTCCGTAGAGCCTGCCGGCAAAACGAAGGAACTCATGTCCTGTGAGCTTTTCAAAAAGATATGGCGTATCCGGAATGAAGCCTGTCACTTTTTTTGCTTCTCTCGGATGCGCTACCACATCGTATCCGCCGATGGATATCGATCCCATAGTGGGAGGGATGAGGCCCGCCATAACGCGTATCGTTGTCGTTTTCCCGGCGCCGTTGGGACCCAGGAAACCGAATACTTCGCCCTTTAGAACGTTCAGATCGAGGTTGTCTACTGCCTTTAGCGTTCCGTATTTTTTTGTGAGAGCCTGTATGTTTATCAAGTATTGTTCTCCATTGTTCAACGTATGGATTCCAGTAAAAGGCCCTTCGGCTTCGCAACCCCCTTGAGCTTCGCTCAGGTTCTTTTACCGGAATCCTGTCCAAAACCATGGAGGATAAAATATATATCAAGCCGGGATTTTGGTGGATCACGAAGCGGAGCTTGCATTACGCGCAGCCGAGTGATCACACCCAGAAGCCCGGCTTGATGAAAACGATACTCCGAAATCTCATAAAATAATCGGGAGATGAACTCATATCTCATACTCTGGCCTTGTCATCAGGGGAAGAAATCAGATGCGATGAGCCCCTCTTCATCGAGATATTCACGTAGTCTGTCGACGATCCTTTTCTCCAGTTGCCTGACCCTCTCCCTGGTGATCCCCAACTCGTCCCCAAGCTCCTGAAGTGTCAGGGGATCATCTCCCATCCACCTTGAGGTGAAGATCTTCTTGTCTCTTTCAGGCAGCGTTGCGACAAAGGCCGCCAGTTTTTCCAGATACAGGCTCTTTGCCTGCGCGTCAGCTACCAGTTTCTCCGCATCCGGCTGCTGAGAGGGAATGACATCGAGAAGCGTAAACTCTTCTGAATCCCTCCCTCTTGAGGCTTCCAACGATACATCGCCGCCACTCAGCCGCTGAGTCATCTCTTCCACCTCTGATTCCTTGACGTCAAGGGATTTGGCGATAGCCTTTACGTCCGGATCGACACCCATCCTCCTGAGCCTTTCTTTTTCCTTGCCGAGCTGAAAATAAAGGGTCCTCTGGGCTTGAGTCGTCCCCAGCTTCACCATCCTGGCGTTGTTCATAATGTACCGTATGATGTATGCGCGAATCCACCAGGCGGAATAAGAGGAAAATCTCACGCCTCTGTAAGGGTCGTACTTTTTCACAGCATGCATGAGGCCCACATTGCCCTCCTGGATCAGGTCGAGGATATCTCTCCAGAGCTTCCTGTATTCCAGGGCGATCTTTATAACCAGCCTGAGGTTTGAGGTCACCAGTTCGTATGCAGCATCGATGTCCTCTGTTTCCAGGTACCGGATCGCAATATCCTTTTCCTCCTCGCGGGTAAGAATCGGATAATGCCTTACCTCCTGGTAGTAGGCTGATACCGGATCATATGCAACCGGTTTGGAGCTCCTGGACGTGGTTTTTTTCTTTTCGCTGATAATACCCGGTTTTATGTCATCGGGCGCTACTGCGGGACTCTTTTCTTTGGAGGAACTCGCTGTCCCGGTGGGTTTTTTCTTCGCTGTTTCTTTGCTGCCTTTCCGGGAGGGCTTCTGGCCGGCGGCTTTTGTAGTTTTTTTGGCAGCTGGTTTTGCAGGTTTTTTGGTGGCGATTTTTGCCTTTTTCCCCGCACCGGTTTTCACGATTTTTTTACCGGCAGCCTTA
>DAOVVW010000207.1 GCA_030636965.1 Pseudomonadota bacterium
AAAAAGGGTTGCCCGGGTTGAGGAGTTTGCTGAAAACTGCAAATACAACAAGATCGAAATGGCAGACACCTCATTAGGTGTTGTGACTTCCGGTGTAAGCTATAACTATGTCAAGGAAGCCCTTCCCGAAGCGTCAGTCCTGAAGCTTGGACTGGTATTTCCCCTTCCCACGGAACTTATCAGGAACTTCGCCTCAAAAGTTGACAGGTTGATCGTGGTAGAGGAACTGGAGCCCTACCTTGAGGAGTGGATCCGAATAATAGGTATCTCTGAAGTAGAGGGAAAATCACTGATATCCAGATTCGGAGAGATCGACACCGGAACAGTCAGGGACGCTGTTCTCGGTGGAGGTGAAAAGAAGCCTCAACCGGTAGACACAGAAGAAGTGCCCCAGCGACCGCCCATTATGTGCATCGGCTGTCCCCATCGGAGTATTTTCTACCTCCTGTCAAAGAAGAAGACCTTCGTGGCCGGCGACATAGGTTGCTATACCCTTGCGGTATCACCGCCTCTTTCGGCGATCCACACAACGGTCTGCATGGGCGCAGGTGTCAGTCAGGCGGCGGGCATTGAAGTTGTCCTCCCTGAGGAACATGGAAAAGTTGTTTCGGTCATAGGAGATTCAACCTTCCTGCATGCCGGGATGGGCGGCGTTTTCAACATGGCATACAACAATATCCCCGCAACCGTGCTTATCCTGGACAACTACACAACAGCCATGACAGGACGCCAGAACCATCCCGGGAGCGGTTTTGATATCGCCGACAACAGGACGCGACAGGTGGACTGGGACCTGCTCATTAGAGGTTTGGGTATTGAGCACGTGAGGCTGGTGGATGCCTATGACATAGATGAGATGGAATCTGTGCTGGATGAGGAGATAAACAGGGACGCTCCGTCGGTAATAGTGGTGCAGGGAGCCTGCATGCTCCTGAGAAATCAGCCGGTAAAGATCGAAAAGCCTTATGTAATTGACGAAGAGGCATGTACCGACTGCGGGATCTGCCTCAAACTGGGGTGCCCGGCGATATCCAGAAAAGACGCCTCTCCAGACGAAAAGCCGGTTATCGATGCCTCCGAGTGTACCGGTTGCAGCCACTGCTTCCAGATATGCACATTCGATGCGATCAGGGAGATCGAATGAACCAGCCAGTGGAAAAACCTGTAAATATCCTTGTGGTTGGTGTAGGGGGGCAGGGGACGATCCTTGCCAGTGAACTGCTGGCTATGGTCCTGATGGATGCCGGTTATGAGGTGAAGAAGAGCGAGGTCCACGGTATGGCCCAGAGGGGAGGCAGGGTGGTATCCCACGTGAGATTCGGTCCCTGTGTTTACGCGCCGCTTATAATCAAAGGCGAGGTGGACTATCTTGTCGGGTTCGAACTCTCCGAGACCCTCAGGAGCATGGAATGGCTTTCACCTGACGCTAAAGTTATAACCGACACAAAGGCAATTCTTCCCTATACGTCCCTGGTTGGCGATGCCAGTTATCCCTTCGACGCTATTGAGAAGATCACGGAAAAAGGATATGAGCCGGCAGTTATCGAAGGGGAATCCCTCGCGGAGGAATTGGGCGAAAAAAAGACTGCCAATATCGTTCTTATGGGAAGACTGGCCCGCTACCTTCCGGTGGAAAGGAAGATCTGGGAAAATGCTATCAGGAGTAATTTTCCTGAGAAGCTGGTTGATTTGAATCTGGAAGCGTTCAAGCTCGGGTATGAGGCAACGTAAGTTAATAGAGATTGGACATTGGAAATTGGAAAATGGAGATTGGAGAATGGACACTGTGACAGAAAAATATCATTCAATATTTCCTACTTGGATTGCATATGTCTAATTTCCAATTTCTATTTTCCACTAACTACGCATTACGCGTCACGCATCACGCTATAGACACTGTGAGCATTGACACAAAGTCGATTTTAGCTGAAAATGCAGGGCTGTTTTAAATAAGCTTAACAGGTCTTAAAAAGCCACGGATGGACTTTTTGCGACAATAACAATAACAAAGGAGCGAAATGATCTGGGACGAAGAGTATGAGGGTATGCCCAGAGAAGCCCTCGAATCACTCCAGCTATACAGACTTAAAAAAACTGCTGAGCGCGTATACGCAACGGTCCCCTTTTATAAAGAATCTTTCGATAAGGCTGGATTAAAGCCCTCACAGATCAATTCCCTTGATGACCTGAAGCGAATACCCTTCACCAACAAGGAAGACCTGCGGGATAACTATCCCTTCAAAATGTTTACCCTGCCGCTGCACGAAGTTGTCAGGATCCACGCCTCCTCCGGAACGACCGGGAAACCTACGGTTGTCGGTTACACGAAGAGGGATATTGAAACATGGTCAGAGCTTATGGCCCGCACCCTGTCCTGCGCAGGTGTACAGAAGGGTGATGTGGTCCATAACGCATATGGTTATGGCCTCTTCACAGGGGGATTGGGGTTCCATTATGGAGCCGAGAAGCTCGGCGCAACTGTAATTCCCATTTCAGGGGGGAATACCAAACGGCAGCTCATGCTCATGGAGGATTTCGGAAGCACGGTACTGACCTGTACACCCTCATATGCACTCACTATCTCCGAGATCCTGGATGAAGACGGAATTGATAAATCCCGCCTGAAGCTCCGCGTCGGTATCTTCGGAGCGGAGCCGTGGTCGCAGAACATGAGAATACAGGTAGAGAATAAGCTGGGCATAGATGCTGTGGATATCTACGGGATCTCTGAAGTCATCGGTCCTGGTGTATCTGTGGAGTGCATCGAAGCCAAGACCGGCCTCCACATATTCGAGGATCATTTTATACCGGAGATCGTCGACCCCGATACCGGCGAGCAGCTACCCTACGGTGAAGTGGGTGAACTGGTCTTTACTACTATTACCAAGGAAGCCTTCCCGATACTGAGATACAGGACTCGTGATATTACGCGCCTCTTTTACCAGCCGTGCATATGCGGCAGGACCCATGTGAGGATGGACAGGGTGACCGGCAGGAGCGACGATATGCTTATCATCCGGGGAGTAAATCTCTACCCGAGTCAGATCGAAAGCCTTCTGATGGGTATCGACGGCCTGGAACCACACTACCAGCTAGTCGTAAAAAGAGAGGGAACCATGGATACCCTTGACATAAACATCGAGGTGAATGAGTCTATATTCTCAGACGAGATAAAGAATCTGGAGAAACTCGAGAACCGGATCTTAAATGAAGTTAAGGACATTCTGGGAGTTTCTGCAAATGTTAAGCTTGTTGAGCCCAAGACTATTCAGAGGTTCGAGGGCAAGGCGGTAAGGGTGGTGGATGAGAGAGAAATTTAGGAGATTCATTTCTTCCTAAATTTCCCGGTCCAATGACCAACGTCCAATGTCCAACGTGATACTATAAAACTCAAACCAGGGACGATGGAAAATGGAGATTGGAAATTGGATTTAGATCATTAGAGCATTGGAAATTAGAACATTAGAAATTAGAGATCGGAACATTTGAGAATGTTACTTATATTCGCCCCTCCCTTGATGGGAGGGGAA
>DAOVVW010000111.1 GCA_030636965.1 Pseudomonadota bacterium
ACATATCCTCTGGCGATACACGGCAAGAGCTGGGGAACGTTGAGCGTCGGCATCTCCCTGGAACTCCTCCATGCGGAACTGAAGCAACTCAGCAGACAGATCGCCCTGTTTGCGCTCGTGTTCGGAATATCAGCCATTGTTCTCTTTTACATGATAGGAAGTGGGCTCACCCGACCTCTGATCCGCCTGCGGGACCGGATGGAAGCGGTTGGGTCCGGGCAACTGCCGGACTCACAGCATTTTCCCGAGAGAAATGACGAGATCGGTGACCTGGAGCACGGATTCAAGAACATGGTTCAACGCTTGAATCACGCCGAGATCGACCGCAGGGAAGCTGTTCAGAAACTGCTTGATAGTGAGAGGCTGGTAGCGGTCGGGCAAACCGTGGCGGGTGTGGCCCATGAGGTCAACAACCCTGTTGCGGCCATAGAGACTGCCCTTTTTCACCTGGAAAAGAGCGAGACCGACAAAACGGGCCCTTACATCAAGATCGTAAGGGACGGGATTGATCGCATCACCGGAGTCGTATCACAACTCCTGGACCTCTCACGGTCCGGGGAACTCAATCTTCAGGTGGTCCACCTTCCGATGTTTTGTCAGGATGCAACTCTTTTTGCGAGGATGGCTGTCAAGGAGCGGCAGATCAACTTCGAGATGTGTGGAAATCCACCCGACATAACGCTGGATGTTGATCGGATGAAAGTCCATCAGGCCCTCCTGAATCTGTTCGTGAATGCCGCTGATGCCGCAGGCGAAGGTGGGAGTGTACAGTTTTCCTGTAATGTCCGGAAAGATCATGTCCTGTTCGAGGTTGCTGACAACGGATCGGGCGTACTGGAGGAACTGAGAAGCCAGATTTTCCAACCGTTCTTTACCACAAAACCGGCCGGCCAGGGGAGCGGCATGGGACTTGCTGTTTCCCGTCGCATCGCGGAGGTCCATGGGGGCAGCCTCATACTCGAGGAATCCGAAGAGGGAGCCCGGTTTGTGCTGACTCTCCCTCTTGAGAAACGAAAGGAATAACCGGAATGAACGATCAACACAATATCCTGCTGGTCGAGGATGACCCTCTATACTCATCTGTGTTGAAGGAAGCCTTAGAGGATGCGGGGTACCTGGTCAAGTGTGCCATGACCGCCGCCGAAGCCATAGAGGCAAGTGAGCAGTGCGACTGTGATGTGGCATTGCTTGACATTCGCCTGCCGGACATTGACGGCCTGCATGTCCTTAAGGCACTCAAGGAAAACCAGCCGGATTGCACTGTTATCGTGATGACAGGCCACGCCTCAGTTGAGTCGGCGGTGAAGGCCATACGGCAAGGGGCCTACGACTACCTGTCCAAACCTTTTCCCACAGAAGCGTTACTGATGAAGCTGCAGCGCATACTGAATCAGAGGAAGATGGAAGATGAACTTGCCGCACTACGGTCTTCTACAGAGGGGGGGGGTATCGTTGGACGTAACCGTCGCGTCCTGAGCCTCCTGCAAACGTTGAAAACCGTGTCTGGGACTGACGCGACGGTTGTTATCCAGGGCGAGAGCGGCACCGGCAAGGAGCTGGTGGCCGATTACCTTCACTTCAACAGCAGGCGCAGGGATGGTCCACTCGTCAAGGTCAATTGCGGTGCGGTTCCCGAAAGTCTCATGGAGTCGGAACTGTTCGGTTTTGAAAAAGGATCGTTTACCGGCGCTGACAGGCAAAGGATAGGCACCCTGGAACAGGCCTCAAGGGGGACATTGTTCCTGGATGAGATCGGGGAGATCCCCGCATCCATGCAGATCAAACTATTAAGGGCCCTCCAGGATCGAAGGATAAGACGCGTTGGAGGGATTGAGGACATCCCGGTGGATTTCCGTCTTATTGCCGCGACTAACCGGGATGTTGGCGAACTGGTGGAAGAGGGGATCCTCAGGGAGGATTTTTACTTCCGCCTGAATGTGATCCCCGTCACTGTGCCGCCTCTCAGGGAACGTTCCGATGATATCCCACTTCTCATCGAGTACTTTGTGGCTCGTCACAGCGCCGCCCACGATCTTTCACCCATACGTTTCCAGCCGGATGCTGTCGAACTCCTGGTGTCCTATTCCTGGCCCGGAAACGTCAGGGAACTGCAGAACGTCATCGAGCGAGTACAGGTGCTCCATCCCGGATCCGATATCGGGCCGCGGCACCTACCCAAGGAGATCAGAAAGTCGCAAAGTTCAGAAGGCGTCCATATCGAGGCCGTGTCAACAGATCTGGAGTTGCGTGCTGCCCTTCGACAGTTTGAACGGCGCTATATTGAGCGGATTATCGAAGAGGAAGACGGGAACAAGGCAGCGGCCGCCCGACGGCTCGGCGTAGCCAGGGAAACACTGTGGAAGAAGCTGAACGACTGACAATCGTTGCCAAATAGCAACACCTGCCCACCCCCCAAGCTCCCATTTTAAAAGGCCGCATCTGCTCTGTAAAACCGTTGCCTACAGGCAACGGACCTCGCCGTAATCACAAACCTCCTGATTAAGTCAAGTATCTGTAAGATAAGAGAAAATATTTCCCGGTGACTTGGTACTTGTTTTGCAGGCTAATATTTTATAAAGCCAAGCGACATGCTTTGAAAATGTCTCAACTATCTGCTTCAGTCGAGGAGGTAAGCATGAGAATCCGAAGACGTGAATTCCTTAAGATCGGAGCAACTGCCAGCGCCGTTGCAACCATCGGTCTTCCACCGTTAAACGCCTTCGCGAAGACGAAAATGCGGGGGAGTATTGGGGAAGAAGCAGGGAAATGGATACCAACTTCTTGCCAGGGCTGCACGACTTGGTGTCCCATTGAGGTCTTCGTACAAAGCGGCCGTGCCGTCAAGGTTCGGGGAAACCGTTTTTCCAGGCAGAACGAAGGAATTACCTGTCCCCGGGGCCACATCGGTCTGCAGCAGGTCTACGACCCGGACAGGGTCAAGGTCCCCATGAAACGGACCAACCCGAAGAAGGGACGCGGTGAAGACCCGAAGTTCGTACCGATCACCTGGGACGAGGCCCTCGATACCATCGCCGACAGAATCATGGAGCTGCGCAAAAACGACGAGATGCACAAGTACCTGCTCATGCGGGGCCGGTATACCTACATGCGGGATATTATCTACGACGCCATGACGAAAATTATCGGTTCGCCCAACAACATCTCCCACAGCGCTCTGTGTGCGGAAGCGGAGAAATTCGGACCATATTACACGGAGGGGATGTGGGACTACCGTGATTACGATATGTCCAACACGAAGTACGCCCTTATCTGGGGCTGCGATCCCATCAGCTCCAACCGCATGGTACCAGCGGCCATAAAGAGGTTCGGCGACATGCTGGACAACGCTACAGTCGCTGTCGTGGATCCCAAGCTCAACGCTTCAGCCTCCAAGGCCCACATGTGGTTACCAATCAAGCCGGGCGAAGATGGGGCTCTGGCTTCGGCCATCGCCCACGTGATCCTGGCCGAGGGTCAGTGGAACCGGGAGTTCGTCGGCGATTTCAAGAAGGGGAAGAACCTGTTTAAAAAGGGGAAAAAGGTCGAGGAAGCCGCCTTCGAGGAGAAATATACCCACGGTCTCGTCAAGTGGTGGAACATCGAACTCAAGGACAAGACACCCAAATGGGCGTCAAAGATCACAGGTATCGCCGAAGATCAGATCGAGGAGGTCGCCCGCGGATTGGCTAAAGCAGCCCCGCATGCCATGGTCTGGCTCGGGCCTGGGGCGTGCATGACGGTCCGTGGCGGCTACACTGCCATGGCCATCCATGCCCTTAACGGTCTGCTGGGCTCTGTGGACAACGTTGGCGGCACCCTGGACAAGATGAGCCCACCGGTAAAAAAGATGCCCAAGCTGGACAATTACAAGGACGAAATCGCCAAGAAGCACACCAAAATGAAGAAGATTGACCAGCGGGGGTACAAGGAGCTTCCCGCTCTAAATAAGGGCAAATCTGGTGGTGGCGTAGTTACGAATAACGTGCCCACGGGCATCCTCACTGAGGACCCATATGATATAAAGATGGCCATCGGCTACATGAACAACTTCGCGTTCTCAGGTACCGGAGCCCAACGCTGGGAAAAGGCCCTCGAGAAAATCCCCTTCTATGTTCACATCACCACCAACGCTTCGGAAATGACGCAGTTCGCCGACATTATTCTGCCGTCGGCCATCACGACCTATGAAAAGTGGGGGTGGGTGAAAGGCAAACAGAACCGTTATGGATACGCTTCCATTCTACAGCCGGTGATCAAACCCATGTGGGACGTGAGGATAGATGAGACGGAAATACCGTTCATGATCGCCGAGAAACTGGCCGAGCGGGGTTTTACCAACCTCCATGACTACTACTGCAATGAGTTCAAGGATCCGGAAAACGATCTCTGCCCGAGGAATGCGGCCGAATTCGCTATCTCCTCGGTCAAGTACTATACATCTCCGTTGTGGGATGGGTCCAAAGAGCACGGGGGCGACTGGATAAACGGTTGGGAAGAGTTCAAGGATCACGGAATGTGGAACTCAGAACCCTATCCCTATAAGAAACGGTGGGGCAAATTCAAGACGAAGACCAAGAAGTTCGAGTTCTACAGTGATACCCTCAAGGCTGCACTGAACAAACATGCCGAAAAGCATAAAACGGACGTGGATGACATCCTTGACGTATGTAATTACGAAGCCAGAGGAGAACTGGCTTTTGTGCCTCACTACGAATCACCATTCCGATATGGTGATCGCAAAGAGTACCCGTTCGACTTTATTGACTACAAGTCGCGGCTCAACAGGGAGGGCCGCAGCCAGAATACTACCTGGTATCAGGAGTTCAAGAAGATGGATGTTGGGGATGAGAGCTGGGAGGACGTGCTCAAGATCAATCCCAAGGATGCTGTCGGACTTGGCATCAAGGATGGTGACAAGGTGAAAGTGGTCTCCGTTACCGGCAGCTACGAGCTTAAAGCCAGTCTTTGGGAAGGTGTCAGGCCAGGGAGTGTCACTAAATGCTACGGTCAGGGTCACTGGGCCTACGGCAGGGTAGCAGCATTAAACTTCAAGAAGGCGATACCCCGCGGTGTGAACAACAACGAGATCATGCCCTTCGAAACCGAGCGGCTCTCTG
>DAOVVW010000084.1 GCA_030636965.1 Pseudomonadota bacterium
CGTACGACCTTGATAACCTTGATCTTCTCGGACCCGATCTCGGCCAACACTACGTCAAACTCGCTCTGTTCCTCCGCAGCAGCTCCGGGACCCGCTCCAGGCATCGCAGCAACCGCTATCGGAGCAGCAGCGCTGACACCGAACTTCTCCTCGAGCTCCTTGACGAACTCGGCCATCTCGAGGACTGTCATATTCTCTATAAACTTGACTACATCGTCCTTTTTAATATCAGCCATCTCAGCGTTCCTCCTGTTATCTATCTTAAATTAGTAATTGATATTGATTTGGGCGCCCCTCAATGGACGCGATGATGATTTCCTGCACTCAGGCAGCCTCTTTCCGGTTCCTGACAGCCTCCAGTACCCTGACGAGAGATGTGGGTATCTCCGTCATTAGCCTTACAAAGTTACTTGCGGGTGCCTGGCATGTCGCTAGAGTCTGGGCCACAAGGGTATCCCTGTCAGGCAGGTTGGCAAGCATCTTGATCTCGTCAATGCTGATTACCTTGCCTGCCAGTATCCCGACCTTGGGGCTCAGGTTCTTCTTTTCCTTGATGAGATCGGCAAGAACCTTGGCAGGGGCAACTGGATCAGAGTTCGTGTAGAGGATCCCCACCGGACCTGCAAAATGTTCCACAACAGCCTCAAAGGGGGTCCCTTCCACTGCGCGGATACAGAGCCTGTTCTTCACCACCTTGAATGTGGCTTCCTGGTCACGGAGCTGCGTGCGAAAACTGGTCAAGTCAGATACGGTCATTCCGCGGAAATCCACCAGGATCCCCATCCCGACATCATCGAATAACTCATGCAGCACTTCGATTTGTTTCTCTCTCTCGGCGCGACTCAACTTCAAACCTCCTTTCTGATTTGGTCTTTCCGGCTGGTCAGGTGAACCACGCCGACCAGATCAAAACTTCTGAGACTTGAAGTGCCCAAGACATTCCACGCAGTATCATGGATTGCTTTGGATTTACTCTGTGTCTCGGCGGGGTGCCCATGGGACTGTTTAATCCCGCCTCTAGCGGGACCCTGCTGTCAGTGACCTTTAGGTGTGGCCTCTCAGCCAAATGAATGTATCTGTTTCATCAATCAGGCCGCATCCGCGACCTTCATATGTTAACTTGCTTCATCAGCGCATGGCATTTGTCGCCCACACGGGATCTACCTTTAACCCAGGCCCCATGGAAGATGAGATGGCTATGGAACTCAAATAGCGGCCCTTGCTGGCAGCCGGCTTTAGCTTCATAAGCGTCTCCATGAAAACAGTGAGGTTCTCCACGAGCTGCTCTTCGGTAAAGCTGGCCTTTCCGATAGAGGAATGCACAATACCGTTCTTGTCTGTCCTGAACTCTGCCTTTTCTGCCATTATCTCTTCAATCGCTTTTCCGATCTCAAAACTGACCGAACCCAGCTTGGGATTTGGCATCATGCCCCGCGGGCCCAGGATTCTGCCCAGCTTGCCCACTACACCCATGAGATCGGGAGTTGCGACAACCCTGTCAAATTCAAGCCAACCCCCCTGGATTTTCTCCGCCAGATCATCTGAACCCACCTCCTGGGCACCTGCATCCCTGGCCTCTTTTTCCTTCTCGCCCTTGGCAAAAGCTATAACGCGCTCTGTTTTTCCGAGACCATGGGGCAACATAGTAGCTCCTCTGACCAGCTGGTCGCTCTTGCGTGGATCAATGCCGAGCCTGACCGCGCACTCAATAGTCTCATCGAATCTGGCCGTGGCAGTTTCCTTGATCAGCGAGATGGAAGTCGCAAAATCATAGGTTTTGTCCCTGTCCAGCTTCTCTAATGCTTCCGAATATCTCTTGGTCCGCTTCATACTTCACCTTCTCCCGATGCCTCGGCCTGTTCTTCGGCGGCCTCCTCTTCAGAGTCTGGGACGTATTCCGCTCCAATGCCGAGTTCCTCTCCCTCGATCATTATTCCCATGCTTCTGGCTGTCCCCTCTATCATCCGCGCGGCCTCTTCAATAGAATATGCGTTAAGATCTTCCATTTTCGTTTTAGCGATCTCGTCCACCTGGACTTTTGTCACCCTCCCGACTTTCAGTTTGTTCGGCTCACCTGAACCCTTCTCCAGTCCGGCGGCTTTTTTCAACAGGACCGCCGCGGGAGGTGTCTTCGTGATGAAGGAAAAAGATCTGTCCACATACACGGTCAGGATCACTGGAATGATCAGACCACCCTGATCCTGTGTCTTGGCATTGAAGGCCTTGCAAAACTCCATGATGTTGACACCGTGCTGCCCCAGAGCGGGCCCGACCGGTGGCGAGGGGTTCGCCTGACCTGCCGGAATCTGAAGCTTGATCTTGCCAATTTCTTTTTTCGCCATCTGTTTTTTCCCTCACTAGCAGCGTATCGGAGTATTCTGATCACGCCAACGGCGTGACTGAAAGTTTATCGGAAGATCTATTTTTCACTCTTTTATTAACCTTGGTAACCGACCCGTAAATAATCGTGGTAAAGGTAAAGTACGTTACGCGCCTGCCGCCCCCATCAATTCTTCTCTACCTGAAGAAACTCCAGTTCCACAGAGGTAGCCCTCCCGAATATGGTAACGAGGACCTTCAGTTTGCCCTTTTCCTCGTTAACCTCCTTGACGACTCCGTTGAAGTTGGTAAAGGGACCGTCAACTACCCTCACGCTCTCACCCATGGAGAAGAGGACCTTGGGCGTCGGCCTTTCGGCTCCTTCTTCAACTTGCTGCCTTATCTTGTTTACCTCTGCGTCGGAAAGGGGGGCCGGATTAGAACCTCCGACAAAACCGGTCACCTTAGGCAAGCTATTGACCAGGTGCCATGTCTCATCATTCAGATCGAGCTCTATCATAATGTAGCCCGGAAAAAATTTTCGGGTGGAAATCTTCTTTCGACCTTTTTTCAGTTCCACAACCGCTTCGGCCGGGATCATGATATCCCCTATAGATGTATCGCGGCCCTGTTCCCTGAACTTCTGGTACAACGCTTCTTTTACCTGATTTTCATATCCAGTATGGGTATGAAGCACATACCAGTTCATTTCATTCGATGTCACCGGATTCCCCTTATTCCTAACCAAAGATGGATGCCACCAGGCGGCTCAGGAGAACATCTATAAAGCCAAGATAGAACGAGATGATCAGCACAACCACTACCACCACCCCGGTTGACGCGATAGTATCCTGTCTCGACGGCCAGCTTACCTTCTTTAATTCCACTCTGACGTCAGTGAGAAAAGTCTTTACCCTTTTCCACATAAGGTAGTTTCCTCTGGTTATCTCAAAAACAGAGAATACATTCCCGCAAGTGAAAGGGAATGGCAGGCCAGGAGGGATTCGAACCCCCAACACCCGGTTTTGGAGACCGGTGCTCTAACCGTTAGAGCTACTGGCCTATCCTCTGTCTGGATGGAAACGGAGTTATTTCGTCTCCTTGTGAAGCGTATGGCTCCGGCAGAAACGGCAGTACTTTTTCAACTCAATCCGTTCAGTGGTGTTCTTCCTGTTTTTGGTGGATGTGTAGTTGCGTCTCTTGCAGTCCATGCATTCAAGTGTAACTATCACTCTCATCAGCGCCGTCCTCTACCCTGGGAAACCCTGTTTACTCAACGATCTCGGCAACGACTCCTGCTCCAACTGTGCGTCCGCCCTCGCGGATAGCAAAGCGAAGCTCCTTTTCCATAGCTATCGGCGTGATCAGCTCAATATCCATGGAAACATTGTCACCAGGCATCACCATCTTCACATCGTCAGACAAAGTCACAACACCAGTCACATCCGTCGTCCGGAAATAAAACTGAGGACGGTATCCATTGAAAAACGGCGTGTGACGACCACCCTCCTCCTTGGTCAGGATGTAAACCTCTGCCTTGAACTTGGTATGAGGCTTAATGCTGCCTGGAATACAAACAACCTGACCACGCTCTATGTCATCACGCTTCAAACCACGAAGAAGCAATCCAACATTGTCACCAGCCTGACCCTGATCAAGAATCTTGCGGAACATCTCAACACCAGTACAAACCGTCTTCTGAGTGTCACGAATACCAACTATCTCTACCTCATCACCTATATTGATAATCCCGCGATCAACACGACCAGTAGCAACAGTCCCTCGACCAGATATGGAAAATACATCCTCAACAGGCATCAAAAACGGCTTGTCAATTACACGCTCAGGCTCCGGAATATACTCGTCAACCGCAGCCATCAACTGATAAATACTACCGCAATCAGCACACGACGCATCAGCACAACCATGCTCTAACGCCTTCAACGCAGAACCTGGTATAATTGGAATATCATCACCAGGAAACTCATACAGACTCAAAAGCTCCCGAACCTCCAACTCAACCAACTCCAAAAGCTCAGGATCATCAACCATGTCCACCTTGTTCAGGTAAACAACAATGAAAGGAACACCAACCTGACGAGCCAACAATATATGCTCACGGGTCTGAGGCATCGGACCATCAGCAGCAGAAACAACCAAAATCGCACCATCCATCTGCGCAGCACCCGTTATCATGTTCTTCACATAATCAGCATGACCAGGACAATCCACATGCGCATAATGACGATTGACAGTCTCATACTCAACATGAGCAGTCGCTATCGTAATACCACGCTCACGCTCCTCAGGAGCCTTGTCAATCTCATCAAACGGAACAAACTCCGCCAAATCACTGTTGGCAAGACACTTCGTTATTGCTGCCGTCAAAGTCGTCTTACCATGATCAACATGACCAATCGTACCAACATTAACGTGAGGCTTCGTCCTCTCAAACTTGGCCTTAGACATCTCGTCCTCCTTGAAAACTGAAAACAGCAGAACTCATTTATAGCGCTCCTGTGTGAGCCATAACTTCCTGGGCAATATTCTGAGGCACCTTCACATAGTGTGAATAGTGCATGGTATAGGTAGCCCTGCCCTGGGTCATGGACCTCAGGTCCGTGGCGTACCCGAACATTTCGGCCAACGGTACACCGGCCTCTATGACTTTTCCACCGGCTCTCTCATCAATACCGGAGACCTTCCCCCTTCGGCTGTTAAGGTCTCCCATCACATCTCCAAGATATTCCTCAGGGACTACTACCTCCACGTCCATTACGGGTTCAAGGAGAACGGGAGAAGCCTTGCGGTTCCCGTCACGGAAGGCCATTGTTCCTGCAACCTTGAAGGCCATCTCCGATGAGTCAACTTCATGATAGGAGCCGTCAAACAGGGAAACAGTCACATCGATGACTGGATAACCAGCGAACACACCCTGTTCCATGGCCTCCTCAATGCCCTTGCGGACGGCACGGATATACTCTCTCGGCACGACACCGCCTACGATGTTGTTTTCAAAAACGAACCCGGATCCCGCCTCGCCAGGCTTGATCTCGAGCCATACATGTCCGAACTGGCCGCGTCCTCCGGTCTGCTTGACAAACCGCCCTTCAACCGTCACGGACTCGGTTACTGTCTCGCGGTAGGCAACCTGAGGCGTACCAACAGAAGCACCCACTGAAAATTCCCTGAGCAACCTGTCCACGATTATCTCGAGATGGAGTTCACCCATGCCGGATATGAGAGTCTGGCCTGTATCGGGATCCGTTCCAACCCGGAAGGTGGGGTCCTCCTGAGAGAGCTACGTCAGGGAGCCAGCCTGTCTTTTCTGTTTTGCCTTTGTTTATGTTTCGATAGAAATGGCAATGACCGGTTTGGGCAAATCTATCTCCTCCAGAACAACCGGATGGTCAGTGTAGCACAAC
>DAOVVW010000074.1 GCA_030636965.1 Pseudomonadota bacterium
AAATTTGAAAAATACTTCTCTAGTTTCCGGAAGGTTATTCTGCCCCTGATCCATTCAAAGACGACGTGTGATGAATTTCTTTCATTGCCTGCCCTTGAAGATCAGCGCAACTTCTACAAAAAAGTATGGAACAACAGGAGGTGGCGACTGCTGTTCAGGGCATTTTTCGGAAAGTTCATCCTTGGTCGTTTCGGAAGGGACCCGGGGCACTTCAGATACGTGACGCTTGAAGATGTAGCAGCCGAGCTTCTGGCAAGAACTGAAAGGGGTCTGACAGAAGTACCTGTTTTAGACAACTTCTTTATAGAATACATCCTGAAAGGCAAATACAGAAACCTTCAGGCAGTACACCCGTATCTTGCCGAGGATAATTTCCACTTCCTTAAAAGCAATATTGGAAAAATAAACCTCGTGTGTGGATCTTTCGAGGGACTGTTGAAACAGAAACCACCGGATTCATACTCAAAGTTCAACCTCTCCAATATTTTCGAGTATATGTCCGATGATGAATATGAACAGGCTTTAAGGGAGATCATTCGTGTATCACGGAGTGGGTCAAAGCTGGCCTTCTGGACACTCTTCGTGCCCCGAAGTGAACCCCCACAGCTGACCGATTCGATGAAGATCTGTTCATCAACATCTGTAAAACTTTCAGCAGTGGACAGGACATTCTTCTACAGTGGTTTTCACCTGGCCAATTTAAGAGACGCTGGAATTAACAGTTTTTCGGACGCAGGTTGTGGCAAGAGTTTGAATGCAGTGCCTCCCGAAAGAACTGCATTTCAGCAGGTGAGGAGTCAGACATGAGATCATACTCTGCGAAGATCCTGACAGGACAGCCTTTGAGGCTGGCAATCACCATAGCAGGTATCTCTCTCTGTATAGTCATGATGCTTTTCTTGCTGGCAGCCTATCACGGTGTGGCTAATGGCTCGGTTGAGTACATCCGCAAGAACAGGTCCGATCTCTGGGTGCTGTCTTCAAATGCATGGAACATTCTGAGAGGCACTTCCATCCTGTTTACCGAAGATACCTACGATATTGAAAACATCCCGGGAGTTGAGTCTGTTTCCAGCGTGCTGTTTCTTCTCACCGGGATAAAAAAGGGTGATCAGCAGGCAACAGTATACCTGACCGGATTCGATCCCGAGGCTGAATCGGGCGGCCCGCCACGTATCGTTGAGGGACGATCAGTGGAAAATGACCAGGAGATAGTCCTTGATGGTGCCTTCGCGTCAAAGTTCCATCTTTCCGTCGGTGAAGTAATAAAAGTCCGCGATACAGAGCTCAAGATAGTAGGACTCAGTGGAGGCACAAACGCTCTCGTGATCCAGTATGCATTCGTCACTCTCCACCGGGCTCACCTCATTGTGGGATACCCGGGTATAGCAACGTGCTTTCTCGTAAACGCTGAGCCTGGAGCGGATCTGGATGCGATCGCAGATGAGATCAAATTCGAGCTTAACGGTGTAGCGGTCTACGATCATGAAACATTCCTGAAAAACAACATCCAGGAACTCCAGACCGGCTTTCTACCTTTTATTTACACAATCGCGGCTATCGGCGTCGTGGTGCTGACGACCATCCTGAGCCTGCTTTTGTCGGTCAACATTCTTGAAAAAAGAAAGGACTTCGCTGTCTTTAAAACTCTGGGGTCGCCCAGGGGTTTCGTGTCAGGAATGATCATTTCACAATCCATAATGATCTCCCTTGCCGGATGTCTTGCTGGTGTAATTCTTTATTTTCCCCTTGTGAATTTCATTGAGAGAGTAACTCCGGAGATCAGCACGAAGACATCTTTCCTGCAGATAATCTCGGTAGTAGCAGTTGTCCTGATAATGAGTGTGGTCAGTTCCTTGATATCCATGCAGAGGTTAAGAAGGATCTACGCACTGGAGGCGTTCTCATGAGAATCACGTCACATCAAAAAAACTATGTGCAGCTGGAAGGGGTTAATAAAACTTTTATTGATGGGGACCGGGAGTTCCATGCGATAAAAAATGTCAGCCTTAAGGCCTCGCCGGGAGAACTCCTGGTGTTGTTAGGACCAAGCGGCAGCGGGAAGACAACTCTCCTGACCCTGATCGCGGGTCTCCTCAGCCCGACTTCAGGGTCACTTTCTCTTTTCGGAAGGTCTGTTGAGGGTTACTCAAATAAGGAACTTCAGTTACTCAGAGCGAGGCGTATCGGCTTTATATTTCAGGATTTTCTGCTCATCGATTCTCTCCATGTTATTGAAAATATAGCGATGGTCCTGCGTTTTTCCGGCATGAAGAGATCTGACGCGCTAACGGCCGCCGGAAAACTCCTTGATCAGTTTAATATAGGACACCTTGCCAGGAAGCTGCCATCCAAACTCAGCCAGGGTGAGAAGCAAAGAGTCGCTGTGGCAAGGGCGATCGCGAACAACCCGGAACTTATTATTGCTGATGAACCCACAGCCAGCCTGGAGACCAGTCAGGGATTCGATATAATAAAGCTTCTTCACAATTACGCTGTGGAGGAGGAAAGGTGTGTCATCGTTGCCACCCATGACCTGCGCATCGCTGATCTAGCAGACAGGGTCATGAGGGTGGTGGATGGTGAGATACAGGAAGAATGCTCAGGCCCTATTGCTGAAATTAATCAGTTGATAGTTGTTGGTAGTTAGTTGTTGGTAAGATAGAAATTCGAAATTGGATATAAATACGATCAGGTTCTTATGTCAAATGCTTGACGTAAACATAAAATGAAAATCTCGAATATCGACTTTCGAATCTCCATTAACTATTAACTAACAACTTATTTCAATTCGTATTTCTTGATCTTGTTCTGTAAGGTCCTGCGGCTGACACCCAGCAGTTCAGCGGCTTTGGTCCTGTTGTTTCCTGTTTTTTTCAGGGCGTTCATTATCATCTGTTTTTCTGTTGCCGCTGCAAGGCCATCGACAGTATCGGTCAGTGAACCGCTGTCAGAAGTCACCTGTTCTGTCTGTCCGATCTCTGCCGGCAGAAGTTCGGGACCAAGGACATCTCCCTCGGAAAGAAGTATCATTCTCTCCACGATATTTTCCAGTTCGCGGACGTTACCGGGCCATTGATAGGCGGCGAAAGCTGCCATGACTTCGGGGGCCAGGGAAACGTTGGGTCTGCCGTGTCTTTCACCGAACTTTTCCAGGAAATAATTTATCTGAAGATCCATGTCCTCGATCCGGCTCCGGAGAGGTGGGACATGTATGGGAACTACATTGAGTCTGTAATAAAGGTCCGACCGGAATCTGCCCTCTTCGATGTCGGCTGCAAGGTCACGGTTCGTTGCCGCAACAATACGAAGATCTACGTTCAATGTGCTGATCCCGCCCACCCTTTCGAAGGAGTGATCCTGCAGCGCAGTCAGCAGCTTAACCTGAACATGCAGGGGTACTTCGCCAATCTCGTCCAGAAAGAGTGTGCCGCCGTCGGCAAGCTCAAAACGCCCCGGTTTACTCACGACCGCTCCCGTAAAGGCTCCCTTTTCGTGCCCGAACAGTTCACTTTCCACAAGGGTCTCCGGGATAGCAGCGCAGTTGACCTTGATGAACGGTTTTTTTATGCGTTTACTGGTCATATGAAGGGCCCTTGCCACAAGTTCCTTACCCACACCCGTTTCGCCGGTGATAAGCACCGAGGAATCGGTGGGCCCGATCTTTTTGATTGTATTTATAATATCCGCAAAAGCCGGTGACGCACCCACAAATCCAGGGAAGGGTTCTTCAGAGTCCTCGAAGAAAGTTGACACAAGGTTCCTGTTACCTTCTGCCTCATTTAAGGCCTTTCTGACCACGTTGAGAAGCTCGGTTTCATCCAGAGGTTTCGTAATGAAATCGTAAGCACCAGCTTTCATCGCCTGGACTGCGATGTCCACATCTCCATAGGCTGTGATCATGATCACCGGCATACCCGGTTTTTCCCTTCGGCAGAGGTCGATCAGGTCCATTCCGCTGCGGCCCGGCATCTTAAAGTCGGTGATGACGCTGGCAAGGTCCTCTTTTACTATGATCCGCTCGGCCTGGTCGACGTCGGAAGCTGTTATGCATGAGAATCCCTCCCTTACCAACTGCCCCTGTAGGACAGCACAGATATTGGGATCATCGTCCACCACCAGGATCAGGTGACTATTTTCATGAAATGCAGCCATTGGAATCCTCCTTGAAGCGATCTGTATTTCAACCGATACAGCCTGTAAACTATTGGGGACCGGGAATGTAGATCTTGATATGAGCCCCTTTACTGGTCTCCCTTACAATTTTGATCCTTCCATCGTGGGCATCGATAATCCTTCTGCATATCGGAAGACCTACGCCTATCCCTTCTGGTTTGGTTGTGTAAAAAGGCTCGAAAATCCGATTATGCTTTTCCTTTGGTATACCGGGGCCGTTATCCTTGAAGCTGACCATCACCCGCGGAGCCTCCCAGGCAGTTGAGATTTGAAGTTCGCCGCCAGCCCCACAGGCGTCTGAAGCGTTCAGGACAAGATTGATAAAGACCTGACGGAGAAGCGACGGGTCAATTTCACACTCAGGGATCCCGTTTCCCAGGTCAGATTTTATCCGAATTTTCAACCCTTCCATCGCGGCCATGTCAATGGTCCTTTCCACCACCTCGTTAATTGAGCGGATCTCCTTGGTCAGTTTTATCTGGCGGGTGAAATCCTGAAAGCTACCCAGTATATCGTCCAGTCTCCTTATCTCGTCAGCGATAATCTCCTGATACCTTTTTGCTTCATCCCAGCTGCCCTCTGCGAGTTCATCGGCCTGGAGTTTGACAGCGCCCCTGATGGCAGTGAGGGGGTTGCGGATCTCGTGAGCAATACCTGCAGCCATCTCACTCATAGCTCCCAGTTTTACCCTGGTCCTGGTGAGGACATCGAATACGCGCCTGTGCCTGACAATGCCCACAGCGAGGATGCTGGGACCTAATACTGAACCGATGTGTCCCAATGGAGGTATGGGAAATTGAAGTTTCTGGACCAGGTCGGTCATACCACCTGCAAAAGTAATCACGATGGCAATTATTGTAAAAATCCATCGGCTTTTCTCATCTTTCGACTGTGCGCGCATCATGGAAACAGTCAGCATTATCAGACCCCCTATGATAAATGGAACCAGGGTAATGGCAAAAAAGATGTTCCAGGCAGTCCCGTCAACGAAGTTTCGTACCGGTTCGTAGTAGATTGCCATAGGGGATGTGATGGCGAAGAAACCGGATACAACATACGCCAGCAAGATCCATTCATACCTTCTGCGGGCGCCTCTCACCAGGGAACACATGAAGTGGAACAGGAAACCCACCGCCATTGCCGACCCTGTGGTGCCGTAATACTTCCATGCGCTTGGATGAATAGTACCCGCTGGGAGCCACAAGCCGTGGCCTGTTGCATATATCATGAAATCACCGAAGTTCCAGAACGCTACAGAGAAGCAGGTGAACATGAAGGTTGTGTAGATAAGGTTGCGTGTAGAGCGCAGAACGACCCATGCGGCCAGGGTGAGGTTCACAAGGACCGCCACGAGGGCGATGTAGGAGTTCACTAGCTCGAAACTTGGGATCATTTGAAAAACCCGTGGAGATTACCACACCCCTGGCGCCGTACAACTTACGGAACCTTAGTAGAAACACTATAGGTTAAGTTCTGGAAAATCAAGGAGTGTCCTGCACCCTTATTTAAAACAGGGAGAAGGGAAGAGGGAGGAGGGGGTTTGGTGCGACCAACGTCCAATGACGAACGTGATATTTTAGTAAAGTGTTCAATTTAGTGCCCTGCCCCCAAAAAAAGGTGTTCTGAAAACTGTTGTAAAATTACTTCAGAAAACCGGCAAGGTGCAGCAAAAACGACACAGATTTTGTGCCTCAGGTCTGTT
>DAOVVW010000119.1 GCA_030636965.1 Pseudomonadota bacterium
GGCCTTTCCGCAGTATTTATTGTCGTCCTTTTAGGCGGCGGTTTCGTCGCTTCCCTCATGACCAAGTTCAGCAAGTACAATACTGCCTATAACCAGATGGACCAGGGGCTCAGGGATATCGAGGAGCTTCACACCCAGGTCCTGCTGGCCGTTAGCGAGATCAGTGTCGCAAAAGAGGATCCTGAGGAGCTCCGGCGGCTCGTTGGGCAGGTCACGACTATGAGCATTACCCTCTCCAGGTTGAAAGGCGAAGTCAACCCCAGGATGGTGACCGACAAGGGATGCGGAATGTGCCACGAAAAGCCAGGAGAGCTAGACCAGGACCTGGATCGGGCTCTGTCCCGGTTCGAGAGTTCCTTTAACGATTTTACCATGATGTCCAGCATGCTGATCACAGGCGGAGAGGGTGGCCAGACAAAAGACATCAGCAGACGTCTTTTAACCAGCCTTGAAAACATCTACAGCCTGGTCGTGGACCTGGATAACGAAACGACCCCCATGCTGGAGCACATCCACGTGGAGATGGAAAAAACCATCTCCAGGATATCGAAAACCCACAACGCAACGGTCATGATCACCGTCCTCCTGGTGTTGGGCGGCATAATCTTCACAATCAGAGCGGTTGCGAACCCCGTAAGGCGCCTCACAAGAGGTACCGAAGCCATAGTTCAGGGCGATTACGATCACAAGATTGAACTGGAAGGCAAGGATGAAATGGCGCTCCTTGCGGAACGCTTCAATTACATGGCTGAAGTACTAGCAAATCGTGAAAGCCGCCTCGTTATGAAAAAAGAGCAGTTCCAGGAACTGAACGAGTCACTGGAAAGGAAGGTCCAGGAAAGGACCGTCGCTCTGAGGGAGAAGCAGGAGGAGATCAACCACAAATACCTTGAGCTTGAATCCACCAACGAAGAGCTCCAGGCGTCATATGTGCAGCTCCAGTCCACGGCAGCGGAGCTTGAAGAGGCCCAGCACAAACTCCAGGAAAACTACGATATGCTCCAGGCCATGAACAAGGATCTGAAAAGGGCCAACGATGTAAAGAACAAGTTCCTTTCCATCATGTCACACGAATTGAGGACTCCGCTGACAGTCATCAACGGCTACCTGTCGCTGGTCCTGGAAAAGAACTATGGAAAACCGTCCAAGTCCCTTAGAGAGGTACTATCGGTAGTAAAGGAACAGGGGGTAAACCAGCTCAGTCTCATTGAAGACCTCCTGGACCTGACGAGAATTGAGTCAGGAGAGTTCAAGCTTGACAGGCAGCCGTGCAACCCGGAAGAGATCCTGAGGAAGATCATCTCGTCCTACAAGCCTAGCATAGACGAGAAGAAGATCACGGTTACGCTGGATGTTGAGGGAGATCTCCCGGAGGTGTACTGGGATTACCAGAAGATATTGCAGATATTCCAGAATCTGCTGGACAACGCGCAGAAGTTCACTCCAGCCGGAGGTTGGGTGGCGTTCAGCATAAAGTCGAAGACCGACTTCGTGGAATTCAGGGTCAGCGATAATGGAATAGGAATTCCCATTGAGCAGCAGAACTATATTTTCGATCGTTTTTACCAGGTTGACAGCTCCTCCACCAGGCAGTTTGGCGGTTCAGGGTTGGGACTTTCCATCGTCAGGGAAATAGTGATCGCCCACAACGGCAAGATCTTTGTGGATAGTGAAGAAGAAAGGGGCACAACCTTTATGATCCTTCTGCCTCCCGGCGATCCTGATTCAGTAAGCGAGAGCTATGTGGAGGAGGGTCTGGAAAAAGCATCAAGGGCGGCAACCCATGAGAGGGCTGCTGAGGGGAGGGGAGAAAAGATCCTGGTCGTTGACGACGATGATGCCTTCCTGAGCATGATGAGCATGATCCTTCCACGCTACGGTTACGATGCCTATACCACCTCTGATGCGGATGAGACACTGGATTTAATTAAGAAAAACGGGATCGAACTGGTCCTGCTGGACCTTATGATGCCGGATGTGGACGGTTACGAAGTCTGCAGGAGGATAAAGAAGAATAAGGCGACAAAAGATATACCAGTGGTCGTGGTTTCTGCATCCGGAGGCAAAGAGATAACCAGGAAGATCAAGAAGGCGGGAGCCGATGATCATCTGGTCAAGCCCTTTGATCATGACGAGATCCTGAACGTGATCAGCGATTACCTTAAGGCCGGAAAGAAGGGTTCACAAAAGCCTGCTGCGAGCCCGAAATCCAAGGAGGGGGAGCATCGCGATACAGCGGATTAAGCTTTCCGAGGATGTAAGGGGAAGCATTGTAGCTTTGTCGAAACAGACAGCCCCAACCGCGATCCGGTTGGGGCTGTCTGTTTATCTGGTTGGAGGTTCTGTAAGAACCCTGGTGGAGGGTAGAACCCTGCCGAAGGATTGGGATCTGGTGGTGATGGGTCCTGACAATAGCGGGGCTCGAAGGCTGGCAGAAGAGCTCTCATCAAGCTGGCAAGTCAGGGAGCCGGTTGCTTTTCACCGCTTCGGAACCTACCTTGTTCCCGGTCCGGAAGGTCCGGTGGAAGTCACGCAGGAGAGCCTCAGGACGAGCCTAGCGCCCGAAGTAGCAGATCCGCTGGTGCGGGATTCCCTTACTCGGGATTTTACCGTAAACGCCCTTTACATCGATATGCTCAAGGTAAAACCTGGCTCCTCGGCACTCGAGATACTGGACCCGACGGGCTCAGGTCTTAAAGACTTGCAGTCGGGGGTCCTCAGAACGCCCCTCAATCCCATTGTCACCCTCGGAGATGATCCTCTGCGGATATTGAGGGCGGCGCGTTTGCGCAGTACCGGCAACTATCGCATATTCCCGGTTTTTTCAGCCGCGGCAAAAAAAGCTGCCGTCCTTCTTCATGGGACAGCAGCGGAAAGACTGAGGGATGAGCTTGACAAGCTCATGGTGGGAACTTGTCCCTCAGCGGGCCTGTCATCTCTTGCAAGCTGGGGGGTTTTTGCCGTTATTGCCCCGGAGATCGAGGCCATGGTCCATTTCAGGCAGCGGACCCCTTATCACTTTCCGAGCCTTTTTAAGCACACTATGAGAACAGTAGACAGGGTCGAACCAGAACCGGCGCTCAGGTGGGCAGCTCTGCTCCACGACTGCGGAAAGCCGGTGGTGAGAACAAGTGCCGGTGACGTGGACAGATATTTCGGCCATGAGACTGCTGGCGCCAATATTGCCGCGGAGTTGCTAACAAGGTTGAGGTTTGGCAAGGAAAGGATAAAAAGAGTTTCGGAGCTCATCAGACTTCACATGGTCCAGTACGATACCGAGTGGACGGACAGGGCAATAAGGCGTCTGGTATCGAGGGCAGGGGACAACCTGCCGCAGCTCCTGGCTCTGCTGGAGGCCGACTCTTCGGCTCTCAGGCTCAGAGCAGGGAGTTTAAGAGCGCTGGGTATGCTTAAACAAAGGATAGCAGAACTTGCCGGCATGGTGCCGCCGCCAGTTTCTCCTATCAGCGGCACCAGGATCATGGAGCTACTGAATATCGAGGCAGGCCCGTTTGTGGGCCTGGCAAAACAAGCCCTGGTTCAGGCGGTAGTGGAGGGAGATATCTCTGCCGAGGGGGATGAGCCAGAGCGATTTCTGCTCAACTGGTATAAAGAGCGCGGCGATAAGCTGACCTGACTATTTCCTCTGTCGCTTTCGAGGCGTTAAGAGTCAGCCTCTGTTCATCGGAAAGCTCATCAGGGGGAATGAACGCTTTTAGTTGATCGTCCAGGATCTCCTCCCTACCGTCGGAAATACTTCTCTCCTTTACCCGTTTACGTAGCCTTGTCTTCAAGGTTTCCCTGTCAGCTTCCAGGTATAGGAAGATCGGTCTGGCGCCTGTCTTTTGGGATGTATTGACAGAGGCCTTTCGCCGGACAGGATCGGTGAAGGTGGCATCGAGAATCACACTTCCTCCTGTTTTCAAAATTTCGGCAGCGGTTGTGTTCATCTTTTCGTAGGTCCTCTGTGTCATTTCCTGTGAATATATTCCACTGTCGAAGGGGACCTTTCGGCTCTCGCCAGGATCGATGCCGGCCAGCTCTTTTCTTACACGGTCAGAGGATAAAATCGATAGATCAAGTTTGCTGGCAAGCCCCTCAGCCACTGACGATTTACCTGATCCCATAAGGCCGCACATGATGAACAGAGTTGGTGGGTAAAGGGTTTTTGCGTACCGTTCAGCAAGAAGCATGAAATCAGCCGCGTTTTCTTTAGCCTGCGTGGCTTCGGATTTTGATATGGATGGATCATGAAATCGAAAGCCCTCCACCTTTCCTCTGACGATGGCTCGGTAGCACGTATAGAAATTATAAAGGGCTTTTGTACCTTCCTGTCCGGCTGCGCTAAGATAGGCTTCGGTGTATGCTGTTGCCAGTCCTGGATGTCCAAGCCTTTCAAGATCCATTGCAAGGAAAGCGGCGTCACACAGGATGTCCGAGTACCTGAAACGCTGATTGAACTCTATGCAGTCGAATATCTGTATTCCGTTGTCCATACATATGTGTTGAGTGTGAAGGTCGCCGTGCCCGTCGCGGATCCAGCCGCCTGTTTCTCTTGCCTCAAACAGCCCGGAATTTACCTCCCTGAAGATCCTCGTATAATCAGTTAGCCGGTCAAAGGTGCTCTCTGAAAGAGTCAGGCCGATATATGGTTCTATCTGCGAGAAGTCCTCTTCTGTATTGAAATCAACGGCGGCGGTACCGCCGATCTCAATGATCTCCTTCGAAGTCTCAACCGAGAGATGGAAACCTGAAATCTTCTCCGCTATCCTTTCCATCATTGACTCATCCGCTTCTCCCGCATTCAGGAGGTTTGCGAGTATGCGGTCCTCGGCAAGACGCACCATCAAGACCGCGTATTCAACAGGTTTGCCCGTGCCGCC
>DAOVVW010000090.1 GCA_030636965.1 Pseudomonadota bacterium
ATCAGGGATCAGGATTCTGATCACATTTGGAGCATCGCATACCACCCCACAGGTTCCACCCCGGACAATTACGTGGCCAGTTTTACCCTGGACCGTGCGGAAATAAGGAGATCTGACAGAGGAATTGAGACCGAAAGCGTTATAATCGTCTCTGCCGAGGATGATATCGAGATCAGGGAGATCACGTTGAAGAACCGATCCGGCAAAACCAGGCATCTGGAGTTGACCAGTTATATGGAACTGGCTCTTGCCGGCCACGACGCTGAAAGGACACACCCCGCCTTCAGCAAGATGTTCCTGCATACTGAAGCTCTCGCAGACTCAAGGGCATTGCTCGCACACAGACGTCTGCGAAGTGAAGATGAACATCAGATATGGGCGGGTCACGCTATTGTCTCTGAAGGCGAGGATGAAGGGCCCTTTATGTTTGAAACCGACCGGAAGAGGTTTCTGTCACGGGGATGTACGCCCATGGACCCGGCTGCCATTCATGGAAAGCTGACAGGTTCTGCGGGGTTTGTCCTGGATCCGATCTTCAGTATTCGCAGGGAAGCTACACTCAAGCCTGGTCAGGAAATCCGATTCTCCATGGTCCTGGGTGTCGCAGAGAGCCGCGAGGAAATCGTGGATCTGATGGAAAAATACTCTCACTACAGCATGATACGCAGAAGCTGCGATCTGGCCTGGCCCGCTTCGCAGCTTGAACTCAGGCAGCTTCGCATCAAACCGGAGGTGGCTCACAGGTATCAACATCTGGCAAGCTATTTGTTATTCCCCAGCGCTAAACACAGGCCTTCCCAGGACAGGCTCAGGCAGAACCGTCTGGGACAGTCAAGGCTATGGGGGTACGGGATTTCGGGAGACCTTCCTATAATCGTTCTTTCCTTAGACGATTCTGCAGATATTGGTCTGGTTCGCGAGATACTGCTGGCGCACTCGTTCTGGAGACGTCACGGTCTGAAGACCGATCTGCTGATACTCAATGAGGAATCCAGCAGCTATGAACAGCCGCTGAATGACCAACTGCTGAGACTTATCCAGGGGCACACACTGTATACAGGGATAGAGGAGCCTGGAGGAGTGTACCTGCGCAGCATAGATCAGATAGACAGGGACGACCTCACTCTCATGCTGTCCGTGGCCCACGTGACACTTATTGCTGCCCGCGGGCCGCTATCTCAACAAATGGGTGCTCCGCTGGAACCTCCATCCCTTCCATGGAAGAGGCAGGCGGATGTGCACAATGAACATACAGGGCACCCTGCCCTTACTCCCATTGAGACTATCTATAACAATCATTTTGGAGGGTTTTCAACAGACGGCAGGGAATATGTCATCACCCTTGAGTCCGGAGCATGGACTCCGGCTCCCTGGGTTAACGTAATGGCGAATCCGCTGTTCGGCGCTCTCGTCAGTGAATCAGGATTTGGTTCGGTATGGTGCGGAAACAGCCAGCTGAACCGGTTGACTGGCTGGTCCAACGATCCAGTTAGCGATCCGCCAGGTGAAGTCATCTATTTGCGGGACGAGGAGAGCGGCAGATTCTGGACCCCAACACCACTTCCCATACGCGGTGACGGGATGTATCGAGTCAGGCACGGCGCGGGATACACTATTCATGAGTATAACGGCCACGGCATCGAACATGAACTGGTCACCTTCGTTCCGGTGGACAACAACGGCGATGAGCCGATCTGCATCAAGCGGATTCGCCTCAGTAACAGTTCTGAAAGAAAAAGGGTGATCTCGGTAACTTACTATGTTGAATGGTGCCTGGGTCAGGACCGGGAAAAGACACAAATGCACATTGAAACAAGCTGGCAGAGCAAAACCCAGATGATGCTTGCCCGCAACCGTTACCATCCGGACTATGGTGACAGTGTGGCCTTTGCTGCGGTCAGGCCGATTCCGGATAGCTGCACGGGAGACCGTGGGGAATTCATCGGCAGGAACGGTTCTCTCGAGGACCCGGAGGCAATGAGACGAGTGAGTCTTTCAGGACGAACCGGGATTGGTCTCGATCCGGCCACCGCGATCCAGGTCATTGTTGAACTTGCTCCCGGACAGAGTACGGATGTAACATGCCTCATCGGCCAGACTGGTACCGTTCAGGAGGCTCAGGATCTTGTCATGAAGTACAGCCATAACCTGACTGTGGAAGAGTCATTTCAGCAGACGGCCCGTTGGTGGGACGATCTGCTCGGGAGTGTGCAGGTCAGGACTCCGGATCAATCGGTGGACATGCTGCTTAACAGATGGCTTCCATACCAGACGCTCGGTTGCAGGATATGGGGACGTTCCGCCTTTTATCAATCAAGTGGGGCCTTCGGTTACCGCGATCAACTTCAGGATGTACTTGCCCTAATGCACCTGAATCCTACTCTGGCCAGGGAACATATCAGGTATGCAGCCAGCAGGCAGTTCCGTAAAGGGGATGTCCAGCACTGGTGGCATCCACCGAAAGGCTCAGGTATACGATCTCGTTGTTCAGATGACCTCCTTTGGCTTCCCTACGCCACTGCCCAGTACGTTCAGTTCACCGGAGACACCGATATTCTTGGTGAACGGGTTCCATTCATCCAGGATCGGGTGCTCGATGAGCATGAGAATGAAGCCTTCATGACACCCGCTGAATCTGTTGAGAGGGCAACGATCTACGAGCACTGCCGTCGAGCCATCGAATATAGTCTGAATTACGGGGAGCACGGGCTCCCGCTGATAGGCACTGGGGATTGGAATGACGGCATGGATAAGGTTGGCGCTCTAGGGAAGGGTGAGAGTGTGTGGCTGGCATGGTTTCTAATCGATATCCTCAACTCCTTTAGCAAAATGGCCGAACTTAAAGGGGAGATCAGAACAGAGGATGTTGAACTGTTCCGTTCCGAGGCGCGTAAGCTGGCCGAGGCCGTGGAGACAAGTGCATGGGACGGAAAATGGTACACAAGGGCCTACGATGATGACGGTATCCCCATCGGTTCGGCTCAAAGTAAGGAGGCTCGCATAGACTCCATTTCCCAGTCATGGGCCGTTATCAGTGGTGCTGCAGATAAGCAACGGGCAAACCAGGCGATGACCTCGGTCTGGGATAACCTTGTTCTTGAGGACGAGAGGCTGGTTCTCCTCCTGGACCCGCCTTTCGACAGGACGGATCGTGACCCGGGTTATATTAAAAGCTACCCACCCGGCGTTCGAGAGAACGGCGGACAGTATTCCCACGCTGCCATGTGGGTGGCCAAGGCGATGGCTCTTTTAGGTGATGGCGACAGGGCCGTAAAGATCCTTAATATACTCAATCCCGTCCAGCGTACCCTTAACCACGAAGATGTCCTGAAGTACGCCGTTGAGCCATACGTTCTGGCGGCAGACGTCTACCGTGCGGCCGAGCACACAGGCCGCGGTGGTTGGAGCTGGTATACTGGTGCGGCCGGTTGGATGTACAGGGTCTGGATCGAGGATGTGTTCGGTATAAAGTTACGTGGCCGCGAAATGAAGATAGATCCCGTGATCCCGGCAGAGTGGAAAGAATTCGGAGTGATATACCGAGTTGACCGCTCGCTTTATGAAATATCGGTTCAGAATCCTGAGGGAGTGAACAGGGGAGTTGTATGGATCGAAATGGACGACAAGAGATTGGAGGAGAATGTAATCCAAATCCACCGGTTCGGTGAGACGACGGAACACCGTATCCTGGTGCGAATGGGTAATACTACTGAATGAAAGCTATCCAGTAGTTATGTCAGGTTTTCGGAGTGGTCAAAAAATCAAATTCCGGGTTCCGTTTTTTCACCACAGAGTACACAGAGAGCACAGAGGTACACGTATCGAAGTATCGGCGTGTCGGGGTATCGGGGTTTACTCCCCTCCCTTGACGGGGGGGGCAGGGGGAGGGTGGATCACTGTTATTAGAAACTGGAAACCAGCCTTCGATAAACCAGGGCCCAGAGTCTCGCCGCGGGTGGGATCGAAGAGTGACTCTGTGGTTCAAAGGAATCGCACTTGTTTTCATGGTGTTTTTTACCAAATGCCCGGGTTTTCTCCGTACCTCCGTGGTTCAAACAACGGGTTTTATGTTTTCTGCTGAATTATTCTTCGGCGAATTAACCGCAGTCGAAACTTCGTAAGCCTCCATGAGATCTGAATCATACGATCCCAGCAGGGGAAGCAGCTCTTTCTCATCCGAGATCTCGTGATCCAGCCAGATCTCCCGCTGATCCGGTCTTACTATGGCCGGCATTCGGTTGTGGATGGGTGCCAGTAATTCGTTGGGCTCAGTAGTAATAATAGTGCAGGTGCATATGGATTCGCCGCCGGGTGGTTTCCAGTGGCTGTAAAGACCCGCAAAGCCAAAGGACTTGCCGTCTTTCATACTGATGTATACCGGTATTTTCTTGTCGTTAATCTTGTGCCACTCGAAAAAACCGTCAGCCACAATAAGGCACCTGCTGGTTTTGAAGGGTTTCTTAAAGCTGGGTTTTTCCGCTACAGTCTCCGCCCTTGCATTTATCATCCTGCTGGCAAAAGACATGTCCTTTGCCCATGGGGGGATTAGCCCCCACCTGCACGATATAAGCTTGTTTACCTCATCGTTTATTACCGCTGCGATATTTTGCGTTGGGGCTACATTGAAGCTGGTTTTCAGGTCAAATAAGATATCCTGAACCTTGAACTCGGAAGCGATCTCAGCCGCAGGGGTTTTTATGACGAAGCGTGCGCACATTTTTTCGTAGTTTCTGGTTTCTAGTTTCTTGTTTCTAGTTAACTAACAACTAACAACCTTGTTATAGGCTGTGGGCTCTGGGCCCTTATATCGTCCAACGTCTAATATCCAACGTGATTCACGTAATGCGTAACTCGTGATGCGTGATTAGTAATCACCAAAACCAGGCACTGGGCTCCAGACTCTGGGTTTCATTCAATCCCAGTTTCTAATATCTAATCTCCAATTTCCACTTTCCAATCTCGATTATCAAAGCACGTTGGACATTGGACGTTGGTCGTTGGACGCGATCAATTTCCTCTCAACTTATTAGTCGGATCACCCTCGTCCACCATAGCCCTCATCACTGCCTGTTCAGGCTCACCGGGAAGGATCCCCATGAGCTGTGCTTCAAGTACAGTTTCACCGTCCTGGTTCGTGAATACAGCGCTTGATTTTGTCCGGCACCTCTCGTCGATCTCATCAATTGTCAAATGACAGGTGATGGTTTCACCAAAATATACCGGCTTTCTGAACCTGAAGCTCATGCCGGAGGCCAGCATCCCCAGTTGACCTCCTATTTCAGTAAGCATGCTGCCCACAAGGAGACCGTGGCATATGAGCCTGGGGAACTTTTTTAGATCGGTGAAGCGTCTGTCAAAGTGAATTGGATTATAGTCCTGAGTCAGATCGGCGAACTGGCGCGTTTGTTCCTCCGTGAACGTTCTCCTGACGGTGAAGGTTTCCCCCTCATTTATGCCTTCAATAACCTTTTGGCGGATCTCATACATTGTTTTCTCCCGTTGTTCCTGTTTACACTCTGCCAGCCTGCCTGATTTTATTATCTCTTAATTGGGGGAGATTGCAACTTGCGAGGTCATTTGAGCATTGGAAAATGGAGATTGGAAATTAAGGTTGATAGTTGGCAGTCGCAAGTTGTTGG
>DAOVVW010000085.1 GCA_030636965.1 Pseudomonadota bacterium
GGGTATTCCGGAACTGGTAACTGTGGCAAGGCACCGTGGCAGAGTGTTGCTTGTGATGAAGTTTGTTGACGGGGCTCCTCTCTCGGAAATCCTGGATACTTTGAGCGACAAAGAACGGGACAGGATCGTATACCAGCTCCTGGATGTATTAGCACACCTGCACAGACACGATATTGTCCACAGGGATATTAAACCGGCAAACATCATCGTGGGCATCGATGGGGAAGTGGTTCTTCTGGATTTCGGAATAGTTCGCAGGATTGAGGAACTGGAGACATCACCAACTGTCATTGGTACCAGACCGTTCATGAGCCCTGAGCAGGTTAACGGAAAGAGTGAACGAAGAAGCGATATATGGTCTCTGGGAGTTGTGATGTACAGGCTTTACACGGGAAGGATGCCTTTTTCAGGCAGTACGGAATTGGAATTGATGGAGAATATACTCAAATCTGAGCCCCTCACACCCCGTTCCGTCAACAGAGAGCTTCCAGCAAGCCTGGAGGCAATAATCATCCGGACGCTCAGGAAAAGACCAGAGAGCAGATTTCAGAGCGCTGACGAGTTAAAAGAAGCAATGCTATCCAAGCTGTCCGGGTTTCGGGAGAACGTAGCCGACCTTACATATAGACAGGAACCTGGATCGTAACAGGAATCTGACTGTGAAATTCAGCCAATGTTGATGATTTTATTAAGAAGTCATTAACGCGCCCATTGGAGGGCGCCCAAATCAATGACTTGCGGTGCAAGTTGTTGATTTGTGAGGAAAGTGAAAATGACACTTTTCGCTTTCCGCAAAGTAAAAAGCCATGAATGGACTTTTTACGACCATATCAATACTAGTTTGTATAAAGCGTGTTGAGGTTAGTTCGGAAGAACGCTTGAGCACCCATTTTATTCAAATCGAACACCAGCTTCTTCCCGTTCTCGTCCGTTATTCCCTGTACCAGTGTGAGGGGCTTTTTGCCTGTAACCAGGCAAGCGATCTCAATATAGGAACAATCCCTGTAGATATTTGCGAGGTATTCGGCAATTTTCTCCTCAGTTTCCCTGTTTGGTACTGATTTCAGTACCACCCTTCCCTTGATCGTCTCGGCCATTACCATCACCCCTTTCCAGTACTCGCAAATCGACTTCTTTTAATCGACCTTGAAGCGCTGTAAGTGCCAGCCAAGAACCGTCTCTGCCTGAAAAGCAGCAATTCGCGTGCCAGTCGAATTTGGCAGTTTTCGTAAAAATATTGTAATTATTGGCATATTTTACAGGGTGGACACTGGGAAACTATTTCAATGTTGACAAATATTGGTATTTTACAGCTGGTAAAAGAGTGAACTTTGACTAGAGGCTGCTATATCTAACAATTATGACAGTCAGGGTTGAGTTTAGTGCTTTAGGAACTGGAACATTGGAAATTGGAAATTGGATTATTTTTTTCACCCCTCCCTTGATGGGAGGGGAAGGGGGAGGGTGGTAATATATCCCCCTCTCCTTGGTCCTCTCCCGCCAGGGGAGAGGAAGATTAAGATTGTGTTACCTTCTTGGATCTTGGGCCTTGGATCTCTGTAACGTTGAACGTTAAACGTTGAACATCTTTACAGAGATCTCCCCGCCGCATCGGCAAATTTCGTCAGGTCATCCATAAGTTCCTTGAAGGTTCCCGGTTTCAGTGACTGGGGTCCGTCGCACATCGCGATCTCTGGTTGCAGGTGAACTTCCACCATCAGGCCGTCCGCTCCAGCCGCAACTGCAGCGTAGGAAAGAGATTTTACGTACTGCCATACTCCTGTAGCGTGGGACGGGTCAACAATTACCGGTAGGTGCGTACGCTCCTTCAGTACCGGAATTGCACTGATATCCAACGTATTTCTCGTTGCGGTTTCAAAGGTTCTTATGCCGCGCTCACACAGAACTACATTGGGATTTCCGGCTGAGAGGACATATTCCGCCGACATAAGGAACTCTTCGATAGTGGTCATCATTCCCCTTTTGAGGAGAATCGGGTTTTTCACATCACCGAGCCTTTTTAACAGCGCGAAATTCTGCACATTTCTCGCGCCTATCTGGAGCATGTCGCAGTATCCGGCCACCAGGTCCACATCTTCCGGGTTAACGACTTCCGTGACAACCGGCAGACCCGTTTCCTCCCGGGCATCGGCCAGGATCTTGAGGCCTTCTTCCTCGAGTCCCTGGAAGGCATACGGCGATGTCCTTGGCTTGAAAGCTCCCCCCCTGAGCATGGAGGCACCTGCAGCCTTGACCTCTTTTGCTGTATCAATTAACGAATCCCTGCTCTCGACACTGCAGGGTCCCGCTATCACCACAACCTTGTTGCCGCCGAAACTCACATCCGGCCCGACCTTCACTATTGAACGCTCGTCGGCCTTCTCATCCTTCATCTCTATGCTGGCCAGCTTGTAGGGTCTCAGTATCGGTACAACACGCTCCACACCAGGAAGCGCTTCCAGGTACTGAAGTCGCGTCTTCTCCCTCTCATCCCCTATCGCACCCAGCACATTTCGCTGTTCGCCCCTTATGAGGTGCGGCGAGTAGCCCAGTTCCTTGATACGTTCGATCACTTCCTGCAGTTTTTCTTCTGAAGCACCCGCCTGCATCACGATAATCATCTTAATAGCTCCTTATTCCTGTTACAGATGTCCCTGCGTCTTCAGGATCTCGAATATTTTTTCCGTTCTGATAACACTATCGAAAATAATAGAAGACGACATGGTTGCAGTACTTATGGCATCAACGTCGGGATTGAAAACACGACCTTCCAGGACAGAGATACCCCTCAGCTTTTTCCTCATACTTGCAACTTCCTTATCTGTCCAACTCTTGTTCCAGTATTTGGTTACGAAAACAGCGTCGAAATCAACAACCTGCCCCCTGGTGTTAAAGGTGACAATAAAATGTATGGGGTGACACACGTCACACACAGGAAGTCGGCTAACCATTCGGGAAAAGACCTTCCCGCGCTTGCCCTCGCCTATATAGATCTTCTCTCCAGACTTCATTTTCACAGCGTAAAGCCCCACACTGCCATATCCGGCCCGCCTCATGCTTTCCTGAACCCTGTCCATGATCTCAGTATCCGAGAGGGGCGGTTTCATATCCTTGGCAAGCCAAGGGGCAAGCTCAATTGGCTGTTCGGCTGCGATTATCTTCTCGAAATCCTCGTTCAAACCCTCTTTTAGCTCCTCAACAAACTCTTCCGGCGAATCGATCACACCGAAATGCGCCTTTACGACCATCATCCCTCCCGTTGTCCTGCGCAGTATCAGTGTGAAAGGGGTCCCCCCGGGATTTCCCAGGGTACTCATTATTTCGAAACCTGGATCAGGCACCAGTGGAAAGGGCACAAGAAATTCTTTCTTGAAGTCACGCACCGCCTTTGATGTATTGCCCGTTCCCACACCCAGAAAACGGACTTTTCTGGAAAGCCTCGGGTCCGTTACAACCATCTCAAAAGCCTTGTTCATCAGGGGTGCCTGCTGCTGACATGAGAAGCAGTACCGGTTGAATATCTCCAGGACGAGCAGGTCTCCCCAAACATCATCAACCCTGAAGCTCTCCCTGCCCTTGAGCTTCTCGGAAATACCCAGATAGGCGGCGTCAGCTCCCGAGATCTTCGAGGAGAAATTAAACTCCGGGAAAAAATCCCCCGGGGATATTATCTTCCGGCTCTGTCCATCGGCAGCTATGGGCAGGACGAGGAGGAGTAAAAGGGCAAAGCCTGACATCTGCAACCATGATCCAGGTTTTCGTCCAGACATCATATTTTTGCAACGGGTTTTCATTTCCTCGCCACGGTGACCTTTCGCTTAACAGCAGTCATATCCACTACAGGTACTTTCGGGGCATCATCACCCAACAGTTCATCGGCAAGTTCCTGAGAAAAAGACCTGTATTTCAAAACAGCTTCAATAACCAGTTCTCCCTTCCTGATCTTCGGCGGCACAACAAAGGCGTACTTGCTGATGTCAGACCCCTTTGGAGGAACCACCCGCACGCTTTTGAAATGTGAGATCTTCCAGGGTTTGTGGGTCACATTGCCATCTTCATCAACTGCCACAGCCCGGAATATTGCCGCATCGGGATCGATGCTTCCATGGTCATCAAGAGCGCCCGAGCGGTAGATGACATTCCCCTTCTCATCGGACACCGTCACATCCAGCCACATCTGTCGAACCTCTGTAAGGCTGGTAGGCAGATTGTGTCCCGCTCCCACATTAAAAACTTCCACCTTGAAGCGGGCAATCTTCCCGGTAATGAATTTATCCGGCGTTTCTATGGAAAGCTCTGCTGCACTTTTTAAGCGCTTCTTCGCTAATTCCGAATGTTTATCGGCTCCCAGAATAGCTGTTACGGCAAAGTTGCCTCCCACGAACTCGTGGGTATATATGCTGTCCCTCATGGGGCCCAGGGGTGATGCCTTGCCGGGGTTCATGGGCTTTTTCAGGGTTCTTGCAGCTTCGATGGCTTTTTCCAGTGGCATCATGTGGCAATCCTGGCAGACAATACCTGCGCGTGCGTAAACTGATCGTTTCCACTCGTCGTAAGTACGTTCCATGGGAAAATTGGTGTCCGGATGAAAGACGTGGTGGCATGATCCGCAGAACTCGGCAGAAGTATGAAGCTCTGAGTAAGCCGTGTCGTGTCCGGGAGAATCGGAGTCTTTAAAAGGACCTCTCTTGACGTCCCCGGGATCCATTAGCAGTGACGCGTTGCCCGGGTCGTAGGTCGGCGTGTCTTTCCAGGTGGATGCCACGACAGTGTGGCAGAAGTCACACTGCACACCCTTTGAGGCCACCTTTCCTGTTTTGAAAACACCCTCAACAGGATCAAATGTAACTTCCTTGCCCACTGTTCCAATGTGCGTGTGGCAGCCGGCGCAGAGGTTGCGGATCTCACCCTTGGTCTCTATCTCTCCCAGCTTCCACATAGCCTGGAAAACCGGGTCCACGAATGCGTTAGAGTGCATGGAGCCCTGCCACTGGTTATATATGTCCTTGTGGCATATCCTGCACATTCCAGGATCCTCGAACTCATCCGAGTCAACGAACCCACCCGATCTGGTATTGAGAAGAGACGGATAGAAGGGAAATTTATCTTCATCGGCCGCAAAGGCCGGTAAAACCGCGACCGTGATCATAAATAGGAAACATAATGCCATGGCAGTGCTTCTCGCCATTACAGACCTCCCGAACTTCCTGCCCGTATTGAAAATCGCCTGAAGGGAACCTGGCGCTTTTCCTGAAAAGAGGTTGTGATTATACCAACAAAAACAGATGTTTCCAGTGAAAAAGAGCTTCTTTTTCACCACAGAGTCACGGAGGACACGGAGAAAAGTTTGAGTTTGGGTTTGAACCACAGAGAACACAGAGCAGCACAGAGGTTACGGATAACGGGGTGTCGGGGTTTACTCCCCTCCCTTGACGGGAGGGGAAGGGGGAGGGTGATAATATACCCCCTCTCCTCGGTCCACCACGCCTTAGCGTGGCCAGGGGAGAGGATGTTGTCCATGTTGACTCCTCTCCTCAGGGGGGAGAGGTTAAGACAGGATGAGTTCCCGTAACATTGAACGCCTGCCACGCCAGAGGCGTGGTTAAACTTTCAACGTTGAACTTAAGCCAAAATTGTAGTCTAGTTATCGGCAAAGGCTAGATATTCCGGAGCAAAACATATGCCCAAAACAGATACGCCATACATGGTAATGGCTAACGAAAACGGCGATATCTTCGAGCA
>DAOVVW010000166.1 GCA_030636965.1 Pseudomonadota bacterium
CCCATACTCCGATTCGCCGTTTTCCCGATTCATCCATATGAAAACCCCCCGCCTGCCGTCTCCCTCGTCCCTGTTTTCCATCCTCCGTGCCTCCGTGGTAAACCCAAACCAAAGTCTGCTCTGTGTCCTCTGTGACTCTGTGGTGAGAAAAGGTATTATTCAAAATTCGGTTCGCGTTTTTCCAAAAAAGCACTTATCCCCTCCCTGGCGTCGGGTGAGGTGAAACAGTTCGCAAAAGCTTCCCGTTCAAGAGCCAGACCTGCCTCAAGGCTGGTATCCATTCCCCTGAGCACCGTTGACTTCGCGAGGGCAAGGGAATAACGGGATTTTTTTGTCAGCATGACGGCGTATGACATGACCTCGTCCATGAAACTATCCAGGGGGAAAACGGCGTCCGCGAGTCCAATAGAGTGTGCTTCAACCGCTTCGACCACCCTGCCTGAATATATCATCTCCTTGGCCCGTCCAAGGCCAACTCTCCTCGGAAGTCGAATGGAGCCGCCCCAACCGGGTATAATACCCAGGTTCGTCTCCGGTAGACCAAGCCGCGCGTTCTGGGCAGCAAAGATGAGATCACAAGCAAGGGCAAGTTCAAGTCCGCCTCCCAGAGCAAAACCCGAGACTGCGGCGATCACCGGAACCGGAAGGGACTCTATTTTTATCAGCATATCCTGAACATACTGGGAAAACTCCCTTGCCTGGCCGGGTTCCATATCCACCATCATGTTGAGATCCACACCGGCAGCCAGGGCCTTTTCGCCCTCACCGTGAATAACCACAACCCTCACTCCGTCTTGGGTTTCGATACGGAAAATGCTTTCCTTCAGTTCAGCAAGCATTCTGGTACTCATGGCATTGAGCCTGTCGGGGTTGCTGATAGTAATGACCCCAACCCTTTCCTTTATCTCAAATCTGACCTCACCAGTTTCTGCCGACATGATCCCTTCCCTTCACTAAGTGCTTGGTTTGTCTATAATAGGGTCGCAAAAAATCCGTGAGCGGCTTTTTGCTCCTCGGGAAGCGAAAATCGCGGTTTTCCCTTCCCTCACGAATCCATAACTCACGTTGCAGGTTATGGATCCGGGCGCCCACGCTCGGGCGCGATGATATTATGCAAGTCATTGATTTGGGCGCCCCCCAATGGGCGCATTGACGACTTCTTGCGAAATCATCAATATTCATAGTAGCGGATGGTCCTGGGGCTCAGTCCCAGATCCTTTGCCACCTCACCGATCGTGAAGGTGACATTCTGTGAGTCTTTGGGAAGCTCCTTCACGCTATTTGATCTCATCCACTGCCTGGATATCAAATCCCAGTCCCTTTAGCTCTTCAACCACCTCGCTCATATCCGATGAGTCCAGGTGGAGAATGACAGTCTGACGACCCGGATGGGGGCTCTCGATTGAAAGGAAACTCTTTATGAATTTACCTCTATTCTTTACCGACTTTACGATGTCCACCAGCTGCTCACCCTTACCACGACCCATCTCAAGTGTGATACGCCAGCCGGGAGAGTCCATACCCAGGATCTTCATGAGTATTCTGAACATGTCATCGTTGGTAAGCATCCCCAGAAGTTTTCCCTTGCCAACCACAGGGACCGCACCTATGCGCCTCGTCTGCATTTCCTTTGCGATATCCTCTACATGATCATCCGGCCCGCAGGTTACCACGTCGGTCTTCATGACATCCTTTATCTTCATCTTGGACAAAAGGAAGTGGATCTCATGCATCGCAAGGTCTGTAGCTTTCGAGGGTGCCGCATCCCTCAATGAGTTCAGGGAGACGATTCCCACCAGGCTGCTCCCCTCCAGCACAGGCACATGTCTGACCCCCTGCTGATTCATTATTTTCTGGACGTCAACAACAAGATCGTCAGGAGCGGCGGTTACAACGGCCTTCGTCATGTAATCGTGGGCATACATTTTTTCCCTCCCTTTACACCAGTTTCAAGCGCCGAAACCTATCTCTTGGCGATGAGAAGTTTAGCTGGGACAACGCTCAAGTAACCTGTGCTTTGTTTTACTTTCAACCGGTTCAATGTTTAACGTTCAACGTTAGTATAAATCCAGGGCCCAGAGTCCAAAATTCAAAATCATTATGCGTTAGTAGTTGATACTACCAATCTTGAAAATAAGTTAACAGGCACGCGCTGGAAGAGTCAACGCAAACCCTCAGTTTACGTTAACGTGAAGTATCTGCCCGTCAATCGTTGAAACTGACTGTACATTCAGAGAGATAAAGGGATTACCCTTGACAGGCCAACATCAAATAGCGTAACTGTATGAGACTTTTTTCCAAGGTAATAAACCTCGTTTTAATGCAAAAAAACCACGTGTTATTATTTATTTATTGCGGGGATCCCATTTTTGCCGATTCTTGAGATCAAAGATATCTACCTGCACTTCGGCGGTATCATGGCACTTAACGGAGTCGGTTTTGACGTTCGCGAGGGTGAGATCTTCGCCATTATCGGGCCGAACGGCGCTGGGAAAACCAGTATCTTCAACTGTATCTCCGGACTCTACCACCCGGACAGGGGCAGCATATCCTTTAAAGGGAAAGAGATCTTGAAATTATCGCCCCACCGGCGAGCCCGCCTCGGGATCTCCCGCACATTCCAGAACATAGAACTCTTCCGAGGCATGACGGTTCTTGATAACCTGATGCTGGGGCGTCATATACATATGAGAACAGAACTGCTAACCGGTGGATTCTTCTTCGGAATGGCCAGGAATGAGGAGATAAAGCATCGCGAGATCATGGAAGAGATCATCGATTTTCTGGAGATCCAGAAAATTCGAAAGAAACTGGTGGGTACACTCCCCTACGGACTCCAGAAGAGGGTTGAACTGGGAAGAGCCCTCGCCCTGGATCCTGATGTGCTTCTTCTGGATGAGCCCATGGCCGGCATGAATGTGGAGGAGACGGAGGATATGGCAAGGTTCATTCTGGATATAAACGAGGAAAGGGACATAACGGTGGTCCTGATAGAGCACGACATGGGGGTCGTGATGGACATTTCCGACCGCATCTGCGCTCTCGACTTCGGCATCAAGATATCCGAAGGGCGGCCCGAAGAGATCCAGTCCGATCCCAAGGTCATCTCCGCCTATCTTGGAGTGACCGAGGATCACGAGATCCAGTAAGAGCGATAAATATGAACCAAATTGCAAATAACATCGAGATAAGTTCACAGGATACACTCCCAAGGCTGCTGCTCCGGAACGCACGGCGCTTCGGCAACAGCAGGGTAGCCCTGAGGGAGAAAGAGTTCGGCATCTGGCAGTCTTTTGCATGGAGCGACTACCTGGATCACGTGAAGTACTTCTGCCTGGGTATGGTCAGTCTTGGACTTGGAAAAAATGACAAAGTAGCGATCATCGGCGACAATCGTCCCGAATGGGTTTTCGCGGAGCTGGCTGCCCAGTGCGCAGGAGCCATTCCACTGGGTATCTATCAGGACTCCACTTCAAAGGAAGTAGGCTACACTATCGATCACTCCGACGCCATATTCATTATTGCCGAGGATCAGGAGCAGGTGGACAAGGTCCTGGAACTTAAAGAGGAGATACCAAAGGTTCAGAAGGTTATCTATACCGACCCCAAGGGAATGCGAAATTACGACGATCCCATGCTCCTTGAATTCAGACAAGTGGAGGATATGGGCAGGGACCTTAACGCAAGGGAGCCGGATCTTTTCGTGAACATGGTAAAGGCAGTCAAGGGAGATGATCTCGCCATCATCAACTACACGTCCGGTACAACTGGCCTTCCCAAGGGATCCATGCTCACCCACACCAATTTGCTGAAGATGGCCAGCAACCTTATAAAGGTAGATCCAAAATTCCTCAACGACGAATTCGTTTCCTTTCTTCCCCTGCCATGGATCGGTGAACAGATGATGTGTCTTGCCAGCGCTCTTCTGGTTGGATTTACAGTTAACTTCCCTGAGGAGCCGGAGACGGTTCAGGAAGACATGCGTGAGATAGGACCCAACGTAATGTTTTCGCCACCGCGGATCTGGGAGA
>DAOVVW010000283.1 GCA_030636965.1 Pseudomonadota bacterium
ACAACCCCTATGAATCAAACTCAGTTGTGGATCACATCTTCTGGAGGTATCCGGTCGCGAAGGTACTCTATACCAGCCCATCCCTGCAGCTTCTGTGGATGCTTGAAAAACAGTTCCCTGTCTTCGACATACCCAAAGTGGCCGACAATCGACCAGCTATGATGCCGTGGCACGGAAACTGGGAGGAGCTCAATGAAAAATACTCCTCCTACGTTCCAGGGAGGATCTATGGAGAGATAGAAAAACTTCCCCACGTTCCCGGGAGGGGTCGATGATCATCACCCTGGAAAATATCTCCAAAAACTACAACGGCATCGTGGCTGCCGAAGGAGTTTCCATAGGCATCCGGGAGGGCGAGGCCCTCGCCCTGGTGGGCCCCAACGGCTCCGGCAAAACGACGCTCCTGAAGATAATGCTGGGAATAACACAGCCCAGCTCCGGTCGTGTTCTGGTCAGGGGTGAGGAACTCACCGAAAAGAGCTGGCGGGAGTTTAAAAGCTCACTCGACTATATGCCCGAGAGGGTATCTTTCTACGACAACCTTACGGGAAGTGAAACACTGAAGCTCTTTGCCAGAGTCAAGGGCGGCAGTGTGGATGAGATCGAAAGTGTTGCCGGGAGGGTTCTGGCCGATGATATCCTCAACAGGAAGGTGGGGACGTACTCCAAGGGGATGCGCCAGAGGCTCAACCTCGCCCAGGCCCTCCTGAACGAACCGGAAGTCCTGATCCTTGACGAACCAACTTCCGGCCTCGACCCCATCGGAACAAAGGAATTCTACGATATCCTGGAGGAGGTCAGAGGCCTTAGAAAGCTTACGGTGATCCTGTCGTCACATATCCTTGCGGAAATTGAGGAGAAAACTGACCGGATAGCTATCATGAAGAACGGTTCTCTGGAGGCCATAGGTCGTCTTGAGGAGCTCTACACGGGCATGAATATACCCCTCCGGATAACCATAAAGATCGGTGCCCGTGACCAAGTCCTGGAGGAGATCCTGAAAAAAGAAGGGGCGATGGATCTTGCCTACAGCAACGGGTACCTGGTGGCAAGTGTGGCCAGCGAAAGGAAACTTGCGACTCTCTCGGCCATAATGGAACTAAAAGAACGGTTTGTTGATATCTCGATCAGGGAACCATCTCTAGAGGAGGTTTTCTTCGGTGTTCACTGATGCGGCACGGGCCATTGCCCACAAGGAGCTTGCAGACAAGCTCAAAAGCAGATGGGTTCTCATCATAGGAGCCGGGTTTGCCCTCTTCACTGTTGTCATCTCCTATTACGGTGGAGCGCCATCGGGGGTGGCTGGATTCAGGGCGCTGGATGCCACAGTGGCGAGCTTGACGAGCCTTGTTACCTACTTCATCCCCATCCTTGCTCTGACCCTTGGCGGGGGCATGGTGGCCGATGAGCAGGAGAGGGGAACGCTGGGTATATTTCTGTCATCTCCCATGTCTGTTGCAGAATTTATTGCGGGCAAGTTCACCGGCCTGGTGCTGGCACTGCTGATATCCACGATTGCGGGACTGGGAATCGCCGGGGCGATTCTGGTCTTCAGGGTGGGCGTGGATGCCGTGGGAACCTTCCTGATATTTATCGTCAATACGGCCGTACTGGGAATCATCTTCCTCAGCATATCTTTCCTGGTATCTGTTCTCTTTTATGAGCGAATAAAGGTCATCGCACTGACGATCTTCCTGTGGCTGTTTTTCACGATCCTCTATGACCTGGGCCTGGTTGGTCTTCTTATCACAACAAAGGGGAAAATAGGCACGGGCCTGTTCTCTTCCCTGCTTCTCTTTAATCCGGTGGATATCTACAGGATAATGAACTTCACATCCATCGGCGAGTTCAGGGTTCTGATTGGGCTGGCTTCTGTAGAATTTCCTCCCTTCATGAAACTGTCTGTTCTCTGGGGGATATCCCTGGTCTGGATCGCGGCACCGCTTGTGGCGAGCTACTATCTGTTCAAGAGGAAATATCTTGCATAAGAACGGGAGAATTGACATGTGGAAATATATTACAGCCGTAGTATCTGCAACCTTTCTTATCATATCCGTTGATACGGCATCTGCTTATGAAGTCGTCAACGTTACTGCGGGGTCTACTGTGAGAGGCACTATCACGTTCAAGGGTGATGTTCCCGAAGATGAGAGGATCAGGGTTACAGAGGATATCAGGTTCTGTGGAGAGGAAATCGAGGAGAACAGATATCAGGTACTCAATTCCAGGGTTCAGAATGTAGTTGTGTGGATCGAGGGCGTCAACCGTGGAAAGGTGATTCCCGAGAGCCAGGTGCAGGTTACAATTGACAAATGCATGGCCAAACCCCATGTCAGTATCGGGTTCGTGGGGGGCGATTATCTGTTCAGGAATGAGGACAGCATATTGCATACGGTACAGCTTAAGCTGGGGCTTGCGTACCAGAAACAGGTTTCGGGACGACCCCTTACCGCCGGGGCTACCATCTACAATATCGCTCTTCCCAGAAAGAGAGTCCGGATTAGAAAACCCATCAAAAGGTGGCACAGTCATTCAGAAAAAACCGGCTTTATCCAGGTCAGGTCCAGTACCCACTACTGGATAAATGGATTTATATTTGTATTCGATCATCCATACGCTGCTGTTACTGGGCAGGACGGTACCTTCGTGATCAACGGGCTCCTGCCCGGTGATTACATGCTGAAAGCCTGGCACGAGGGTTTC
>DAOVVW010000189.1 GCA_030636965.1 Pseudomonadota bacterium
CTCTATTTTGTTGGTTCTATAATAATTAAACCCCAAAAAGTTCTTTCTCTGTGCTCTCTGTGACTCTGTGGTGCAAGCACAATCACGAAACTTGAAACTAGTTCTTAACAAAGTTATTGTAATGATGTTGATGACTTTTTAATAAGTCATCAACGCGCCCATTTAGGGGCGCCCGAATCGATGACTTGCGTAGCAAGTTATTGATTCGTGAGGAAAGTGAAAATGACACTTTTCACTTTCCGTGGAGTAAAAAGCCACGGATGGACTTTTTACGACCCTAACAAATATGAAACTGAAAAGACGATATCCCAAAATATTGATAATCTCAAGTATCCTGATTGTCCTGGTCCTGTCTGCCGCCGGTCCTGCTCTTGCGAACAGGCTCGAGGATCTCGAGCGGCGCTACTACATGTCGGAGGAAGAAAAAAGACCGGTAATGCTGGATAGTATTCGGGAACTGGGGACTGACGAGGCACTCGAATTCACGGTGAATCTACTCAGATACCCGGATGTAACGGTCAGGATGGAAGCTGTATCGAGTATCCAGAAGTGGGGTGTGGGTGGGTATGAGGCGGCCTTCGCAGGCCTTGGCGACTCCGAGATCAATTGGATGTGCGAATCCATATTTGCCAATTTGGGGACAGCCGTAACCCCATTTCTTACGGCTAAGCTTAATCACAAGCTGGCATCTTACCGGGCCAGGGCGGCATACATTTTGGGTGTAACAGCTGACGACAATGCATCGGAAGCTTTGGTCGGCCTCCTCAGGGATCCATCCAGGGAAGTCAGGATCCAGGCGATCCAGGCGCTTGCCGGGATAAAGAGTGAGGAATCATTGCCAAAGCTCCTGGAACTTTTTGAGGAAGATGATGTTGAGCTGTCAGAATATGTTCTTCTTGCTGTAGAGAGGTTTGGCATCAGAGCGGTAAAAATGCTTGAGATCACCCTCATGTCAAGGAACGATAAACTAAGAGCAGGTGCGGCTATGGGCCTTGGGCGCATACGAATACCCGATACGATACCCATGCTTGAAAGATCTCTTGATGACCCATCGCCGATGGTTCGCAGCAGCGCTGTGCGATCGTTGGGAGAATTCCGAGATATGCGGGCCACCAGTGGTCTTCTTGAGGCCCTTGATGATCCGGACAGAAGCGTGCAGGAATATGCCAGCACGGCGCTTTCCAGGTTAGCTCCGGATATAGTTCCCGTCCTTATCAAAGAACTGGGCTCCGACAATCCGCTGGTCAGGAAAAACTCCATCTCGGCTCTCAGGAAGACTGGCGATAAACGGGCGCTGTGGCCTATCATGCAGGCCTTGGACGATGTGGATCGTACAGTCCGCATGTATGCCGTTACGGCTCTGATACAGTTCAAGGATCCGAGTGCCATCGGGCCTATGATAGAAAGGCTCAAAAAGGAAAAGGAGATCCAGTGGCTGGTATCCTTCGCCTTCATGGAGCTAGGTTCTGAGGCAGCTGATGAGCTTCTATCCGCAATGGGTGATGAGGAGTTCTGTTACACGCGAAACCTTATTGTGCTCAGGATGGGGGAAAAGGCTCTGGATGTTCTGCATAAGAAAGCCAATTCCGGCGATGTTGCCGGCAGGATGAATGCTATAGCGCTCCTTGGCGAGATGGGAAATCCAGATAGCCTCGAAACGTTGGGGGCGCTCCTTGGAGATGAAAAAGTGGGCTGGGTAGCTGCCCACGCCCTTGCTGAGATGGGTGAGTTGGCCTGGGAAACCCTTTTTGCTCACTCTCAAAAGACCGGTTTCGTTCGTGCCAACGCCCTGGATGGGATATCTCTTATTGAAGATCCAGGACTTTTACCGAAACTGGTAGAATGTCTCTCAACAGATGATAAGCAGCTAAGGTTAGCCGTCACAGAACCGCTGATCAGATCTGGTGCGGTTGGCACCCTTGTGATCCTGGAAAACCTGAGCCGCATGCCAGCGGCAGGATTCGAAACAGCGGTGGATGTACTATGCAGGATCGATGATCCAAGGGCCGGCGCCTACATGAGACCGGTCCTGTTTCCAGGTTCAGGGATAGAACCGGCTATCGGCAAGAGGAGGTCATATCTTTTCAGGCAGGCCTACGCCAGGAAGGGCGGCCTCGATTACATGAAGAAGCAACTCCGGAATGAAATGGGTGGAGTTGCGGGAGGTGGTGTGTGGCAAAGGATCGCACACTAGTTTCGAACCGCAGGGCTCGGTTCGAATACGAGATCCTGGAGAAACTGGATGCTGGAATATCTCTTCTGGGATCGGAAGTGAAATCGATCCGCAACGGCAAGGCGAATATTAAGGAAAGCTATGCCGATATCCGGGACGGTGAAGTATTCCTGGTAGGTGCCCACATAAGCCCCTATGAGCAGGCTGGTCGCTTCAACCACGACCCAATCCGGAACCGCAAACTGCTTCTTAAGGCAAACGAAATAAAGAGGCTATCGGGCAAGGTTATGGAAAAGGGGCTGACCCTTGTCCCCCTTAGGCTGCATACCAAGGGCCGCTTGATCAAGCTTGAACTGGGCGTGGGGAGGGGCAAGAAGCTGTACGATAAGCGTGAGACGATCAAGAAAAGAGAGCAGGATATAGAAATGGAGCGGGCGCTTGAGGACGACTAGTGTAATTGAGTGATAATTAAGTTGTTAGTTGGAAGTTGTTAGTTGATAGTTATGCACTTACTAACAACCAACAACCAACAACTATCAACTTGAATTTAAAGAATTTGCGCCAGAAACGCCTTTGTTCTGTCGTGTTCCGGATCGTCGTAGATCTTGTCTGGAGTACCTTCCTCAACGATCCTTCCCTCGTCCATGAAGATGACGCGATCCGCAACCTTCCTTGCGAACCCCATCTCGTGGGATACGACCACCATGGTCATTCCCTCTCTGCATAACGTCTCCATCACCTCCAGGACTTCGTGGATCATCTCGGGGTCAAGGGCCGATGTAACCTCGTCAAAAAGCATGATCTTCGGCTGCATGGCAAGGGCCCGGGCAATGGCGACCCTTTGCTGCTGACCACCGGAAAGCTGTGAGGGATACACGCCTGCTTTTTCTGTAATGCCCACCTTATCCAAAAGTTCCATGGTTATCTTTTCCGCTTCAGCCAGTGAGCGTTTCCTTACCTTGGTCTGGGCGATGTTTACGTTCCCCATAACTGTCATGTGGGGAAAGAGATTAAAACTCTGGAAGACCATCCCGATTTCGGCCCTCACCTTGTTGATATTGGTTCTGGAATCAGTCAGTTCAATACCGTCAATTACGATCTGGCCCTTATCAGCAGTCTCCAGATGGTTAAGACATCTAAGAAGCGTGCTCTTTCCGGAGCCGGATGGTCCGATGATGACAACAACCTCATTCCTGTCAACGTGCATTGATACATCTACCAGTGCTTCTACCTTGTGAGTTGTGTAGAAGGTCTTGTATATGCCTGTTACGTCAATCACCGGCTGAGTACCTCCTTTCCAGGTACTGAACGAACATGGACAGGGAGAAGGTCAGGATGAGATAGAGGGCGGCAACAGTGAAGAACGCTTCGAAGGGACTGAAAGTGGAGGTTGAGATCTCCCTTCCGGCCTTGGTGAGATCCGTGATGGCGATGATGGATACAAGAGATGAGTCCTTGATCAGGGAGATAAACTGTCCGGCCAGAGGGGGCATGATGCGCTTTAGAGCCTGCGGCAGGATGATGTATCGCATGGCCAGGGGATAATTCATGCCCAGGGATCGTGCCGCCTCCATCTGCCC
>DAOVVW010000144.1 GCA_030636965.1 Pseudomonadota bacterium
CGGGTCCAACAACCCTGCGGGAGGCCTCCAACAGCATAACGACCACTATGGACCCGATAATCAGGTCGCGCGTCATAGGCGCTCCCATCCTGCCGGCCAACCCCTTGTAGTCCAGAAAGATGTAGAGAGCCGAGGCACATGCAAGAATAGCCATCATGTAATCGAAGATGGGTATCCGCGTCCTGGCCGACAGGAAAGAGAAAAATCCCTTTAATGGCCTTTTTAGTGTCGGGTAGCTTAGATAAGCGATGATCATGGCGAATCCGAGGTGGATGCTCCGGATATACACTGTGTCGAGGATCCACCAACTGGCTATGGAAAGCTGGAAGACACACCAGGAGATGGATATGAACGGCACAACGAAGCTGGTATAACCCGTCAAATGCCTGAAACCACCCTCTTCCTCCTCGGCGATCCGCTTGGCTTCATCGATCCCTGATTCAGGATCTTCTTCAACTGTCAGGGAGGTTTCTTCTGTCATCTTCTCCCGTGTTTCATCTCGGCCGTCCCTTGACATGGATCATCTCTCCGCTTCGGTTTTGGTCGTGCTTCAGGCAAAAAAACAACAGACATCCATCAAGACATCAAGGTCATGGGGGGCCGCGGGGATCGATACCCGCAGCCCCGATCCTCTGTTTTATTTCACTTTCATTCCTGCCTCGTTGTAGTACTTCTGGGCGCCTTTATGAATGGGCGCGGACATGCCCTCAAGCATGTTTTCCTTGGTGAGAACGGAGTAGGCCGGGTGCAGCTTCTTGAAGGAATCAAAGTTCTCGAAGACCTCCTTGGTTACGGCGTAAACCGCTTTCTCACTCACCTTGGAGGACGTGACGAAGGTGGCCTTTACCCCAAAGGTAGCTATATCCGCCTTGTTCGCCGCTCCAGGGTAGAACGCGATCGGAACTACGCTGGGTGCATAGTAGGAGAACTTCTTGTAGAAGGAATCAGGCAGAACGATAGGGACGATATTGACTGCTCTCGCACCGCTTGTGGCTTCCTTGATCGCTCCTGCCGGGTGGCCCACTGTGTAGAAGAAAGCGTCAATGCGGCCGTCCTGGAGCATACCGGGCGCCTCAGAGGCCTTGAGACCTTCTGCCTTGATGTCCTTTTCATAGTTGATACCGACAGCCGCAAGCGCATCGATGGAGTTCTGGCGCTGTCCGGAGCCTGGATTGCCAATATTAACGTGCTTACCCTTCAGGTCCTTGATCGAATTGATCCTCGCATCTTTAGCGGCTACGAGAGTAATGCTCTCCGGATGGATCACAAAGATCGCCCGCAGGTTCTTCTGGGCACCTTTGTCCTTCCATTCAGCCATACCCTTTATGGCCTGGTACTGGCGGTCAGACTGGACAACTCCGAACTCCAGGTCACCTGCCATGATGGCATTGATGTTGAACACCGATCCACCGGTGGACTCAACAGTAAACCTCATGCCATACTCTTTTTTCTTGGCGTTAACGATCCTGGCGATGGCACCACCAGTGGGATAGTAAACACCTGTGACTCCGCCGGTTCCGATCGTGTAGAATTTGGTCTTGGCAATAGCCGGGGCCGGTCCGATACCGACTACGACGAGAGACAGTGCCATGACTGCTACGAGTACCACAATACCTTTTCTCATTATTTCCTCCTTCACATCAGGTTATCAGGCTTTTTTATCAGATCAGAAAACCTGTTTTATGATCGCTCTACCACACCCCCTTTCAGCATTAGCCAATATAATTGTTTACGGTTACGTGACGAAATGTATTAACCTGGTAAAAAATCCATCCATGGCTTTTTTTATTCCACGGAAGACGAAAAGTGTCATTTTCACTTTCCTCTCAAATCCTTAATCCTCCCAGTAAACACCCCTTTCGGCCCACTCTTCCTCCATGTCTCTTAAAGCCTCAATTGTCTCCTCATCCTTCTGGAATGCCAAGGCCGTAACGACGGCATTAACGAGACTGTGAGCCGCCGTAAAAGACTCCATATAGGAATCAATTTCGTAGGGAACGGTTAAAGTCCACTGCGCTTTGGCAGCAAGGGGGGACAGTTCGCTGTCAGTAATAGCGAGGATCTTGGCGCCGTTCTCCCATGCGTAGTTAACAACCTGTACGGTGGTTTTAGTGTAGCGTGGGAAGGAAAAGCCTGCCACAAGGTCGTTCGTACCTATATCCTTTACTATCTCCCACATCTCACCGGTCCCGGGGGTCAGGAGGTGCACATCTCTTTTAAGGAACCTCAGAGCACTGGTGAAAAAGGAAGCCAGACCGTGGGTGGAACGAAGACCAATGACGAAAACGCGTTCGGCCCTGTCGAGACCCGCAACAGCTCCCTTGAACGCATCCATATCAGTGTATTCCAGCGTTACCCTGAGATTATTAACGTCATTCTGGAGCACATTGACGAATACATCATCAATACTTTTTATCTGGCGGATCGTCTTGCCGATCCGGTCTACAGTTGTGATCTTGCTCTGAACAAGCTCCCTGAGCCTACTCTTCAGACCCGGGAATCCTTTATAACCCAAAGCCTGGGCCATCCGGACAATAGTTGTATCGCTTGTACGGAGACGGTCTGCAAGACTTGACGCAGTGAGAAAGACTGCTTCCTCTGGAGATTTTAGAAGGAAATCAACGACTTTTTTCTGGCTGGGGGTGAGTTTTCCCTCACCCTCTTTGACAATGTCACTGAACTTTAGCATGGTCAGGAACCATTTCGCTAAGGTTTGCCACCCCTGCAGGATTTTCTGCACACTACCATGGTCTCTGCAAGCATTTCAACAAAAAAAACGATTTTACCGCAGAATCACAGTGAAAACGTTGATTTTAAGTATATCATGGCTATATTCATCGGCAAGCTCAGGGCAGGCGAAGGAACCGGAGTCAGGCTTGGGGTTCACCACGCAGACACGGAGAAATTCAGAGCTTTGGCTTGAACCACAGAGAGCACAGAGGTTATAGGTATCGGGGTATGAGCGTCTAATCCCCTCCCCAGGCGGGAGGGGAAGATAAGGGGAGGGGGCAATATCTGGTAGTTTCTTGTTTACTAGAAACTAGAAACCAGAAACTAGAAACTCGATCAATCACTATCCTCAAACACAGGACCGTACTGGTTGCGCGGATAGATCGGCACCTTACCCCTTGCATCGGGCACATGTTTTATGAACGTGGGCACGGCCATGCCGGAAGTAAAGCCCCTCATTTTCTTGATGATATTGAGTCCCACATCTAAGGGAACGCCAAAGTGCCTGATCCCGTCAACCTTCTTGCAATCGAAAAGATAATAGGGGGCTACCTTGATCTTGAGAAGCTCCTGCATCAGTTTTTTCATCACATGCGGATCATCATTAATTCTCTTTAAGAGCACCGTCTGGTCTCTCACCACAACACCTGACCTGGTCAGCATGTCTACCGCTCTTTGTGCTTCTACGGTCACTTCCCTGGGATGATTGAACTGGGTATTAAGATATACCGGATCGTGTTTTGACAGTATTTCGCACAGTTCAGGTGTGATCCTCTGGGGCATGACACACGGCATCCTGGATCCGAGCCTCTTTATTTCCACGTGAGAAATATTGCCCAGTTCCGTGAGTATATAATCGAGTTGGTCATCCGAAAGTGCCAGCGCATCTCCCCCTGTCAAGAGTACATCTCTTACCTCATCGTTTTCCCTGACGTAATCGATGGCCTCTTGAATCCTGTTCATGGGATGTATGAGATCCCTCGAATCTATATCCCTCTTCCTCTGGCAGTGCCGGCAGAACATGGAGCACATATTGGTAAGTTTTATTATCAGGCGGTCCGGATACAGCCTGGCCACCAGCGGCGGGTAGAGCTGTCTGTCCGCATTCATGGGATAATCAAGGCCCGGTTCACCCATGTACTCCTTGATGGAGGGTATGGCCTGGAGCCTTATTGGACAGTTGCTGTCCTCCGGGTCCATGAGGCTAAGATAGTACGGTGAGACTGACCATCGATACTGCCTGCCGGTAACTTCTATCTCCCTGATCTCGTTCTCGGACAGGTGGATGATACCTTTTAGCACCTCCACGTCCGATACACGGTTCTTTAACTGCCACCTGTAGCTGTCCCAGTCTTCCCGGGTCCCCCGGAGAACCTTCAGAATGCGCTCCCTGGCCTCTTCGTATTCCCTCACCAGTTTCAAACCGGTGGGGATCGAATCTCTTATATCCAGATATTCCGAATCCAGGGACCTCAGTCCCGATACCTGTTTCCGGGATTCAGAGGCACTTTCATCCGCAATTTTCAGGTTTTTCTGATCTGCCCTGGTCTTGTTGAACAAATCTCCTCCAAAGATCTTTTTAAGTCTGTTTTTGAGCGCGAACGATACCGTAGCCGCACACCAAAAGACATGAATTACCAACAGTTATTAACGGTTTCGGAAGTCAGTGAAAATCAGAAAATGTTCGACGTAGCGAGAGAAAGCGGTTCCTACGCTGTAGAAACC
>DAOVVW010000045.1 GCA_030636965.1 Pseudomonadota bacterium
ATATTATTGGATATTAGCTACAATGCATTACAAATCCTTTAGTTTCTTATGGTCTAATGCTTTAGTCCCAACAATTTTTCTCTGTGTCCTCTGTGGCTCTGTGGTAAACAACAACTTGGGTCATGGGGCCTGGGACCGAAGGAAGTGTTTCACGTGAAACAATCTGAAAACAATCCTGGTAACGATCGATTCCGCCACCCAACGGAATTTGATGTAATAGTTGTGGGTGGCGGCCATGCTGGCTGTGAGGCATCCATGGCAGCTGCCAGGATGGGGATGACGACTCTATTGCTGACGATCTCTATTGATCAGATAGCTCACATGTCCTGCAATCCAGCCGTAGGCGGCCTGGCAAAGGGGCACCTCGTCAAGGAGATAGACGCAATGGGGGGAATTATGGCTGAGGCCATAGACGAGACGGGGATCCAGTACAGGAGGCTGAATACAAGGAAGGGACCTGCTGTACGCTCCTCCCGCGCCCAGGCTGATATGTATAAATACAAGACATGGGTCAGGGAAAAGCTTGAGACAACGGAGGGGCTGCACATAAAACAGGGAATGGTGGAGGGCTTTCTGACTGACGGCCCGAAGGTCGTAGGGGTGCACACCCAATCGGGAGAGGAGTTTGCGTCAAAGACCGTTGTCATTGCAACCGGAACATTCCTCAACGGATTGATACATGTGGGGATGACCCAATATGCAGCGGGAAGGGCGGGAGAGTTTCCGGCCCTGATGCTCTCAAGTGCCCTGGCGGGTCTGGGACTGAATGTGGGCCGCCTGAAGACGGGAACGACACCAAGGCTTGATGCCAAAACCATAGATTTCGATGTGACTACTCCCCAGTACGGTGATGAGGAACCGCTACCCTTCTCCTTCAGGACGAAGTCCATCGAGAGGGAGCAGGTGCCGTGCTGGATAACAAGGACGACAGAAAAAACCCACCAGGTCATCATGGATGGTCTGGACAGGTCCCCTCTGTATGCCGGTGTTATCAAGGGAGTCGGACCACGGTACTGTCCCAGCATCGAGGACAAGATCGTAAGGTTCCCGGACAAGATAGGACACCAGATATTTCTTGAGCCAGAAGGTCTTCAGACAAGGGAATTCTATCCCAACGGAGTCTCTACGAGCCTGCCCATTGATATACAGATCAGAATGCTTAGAACTATACCCGGGCTGGAGGAGGTCCAGATCATGAGACCTGGATACGCGATCGAGTACGATTTCGTGTTCCCCCAGCAGCTGGGTCTGGATCTCCATGTAAAATCAGTGAAGGGACTTTTTCTGGCAGGACAGATAAACGGCACATCCGGTTATGAAGAAGCTGCTGCTCAAGGCTTTATGGCCGGGATAAACGCTGCGCTTTTTGTTCAGGGTGCACCATCTCTGGTGTTGAGGAGGGATGAAGCATACATAGGGGTTATGATCGACGATCTTGTTACCAAGGGAACCAGTGAGCCCTACAGGCTCTTTACGTCAAGGGCTGAACATCGTCTTTTGCTCAGAGAAGATAACGCTGACCTGAGGCTTATGGAAAAAGGATATGATATCGGGCTCATTGGTGAAGATGAAGTTGCCAGGATCCGGGAGAAGGCAGTTGAGATCGAAAGGGGTCTTAATGAGCTTAATGAAACAAGGGTTTCTGTAGATATGGGGGCGAATTCACCTGTACGCGGAACGCCCCTTATCAAGGTTCTGCGACAACCCGGGATAAGAACCGGAGATCTTGTAAAATGTAATCCTGAATTTACCCCCTCCAAAGACCCGGAGGCCTCAGAGCAGATAGAAATACAGGCTAAATATGAGGGATATATACAGCGTCAGACAGCCATGGTTGAAAGAATGAGGAAAATGGAATCGATGACGATACCAGATGACATCGATTTTCAGTCCCTTGATGCCATGTCCCGTGAGGTGCGGGACAAACTTGCCGAGGTAAAGCCAATCAACCTTGGCCAGGCCTCCAGGATACCGGGAGTTACGCCAGCCGCTGTCTCAGCCCTGATGATCTATCTGGCCAAGGCGAAAAGAGAGGCAGGGTAATGGCCCAAATTAGTTGGTGGAATATCAGCATTTGCACTCTGAACGACGGGATTTTGGGTGTAATCACTCGGTTGCGCTGGAGCACATGAGGCGTATCGGAGTAACGGCGTGCCGGAGTGTCGGCGTGTGATGGGTGGCGAACCCATCAGATTTAATGGAACAACATTAAATGAAAGAAAAAGTGTTTAAGAAGAGCCTGAAAAGGGGAGCAACTGACCTGGGCGTAGAGCTTGACTCCACGCAGCTTCAGCAGCTGGCCGTCTACTTCAGGGAGCTGGAGAAGTGGAATCGTAGCATCAACCTTGTATCCAGAAAGGAGCACGACTGGATAAGAGTGCACTTTTTAGATTCCCTTGTGCCCCTGGGCATGGGTTTGTTGGAAGGTTCTGAAAGAGTTGTGGACCTGGGGGCGGGGGCAGGTTTTCCAGGGCTTGTTCTCAAGATAGGGAGCCCAGGCTTGGAGACCTGCCTGGCAGAGGCTTCCGGCAAGAAGTGTGCGTTCTTGAAACATATTATCAGGACACTGAAAATAGAGGGCGCATTGGTGCTGGAGGGGCGTTTTGAAGAGATCGCCGATAGCGGGGCTGGGGAGTTCGACCTTGCTGTCTCCAGGGCATCTGCAAAACCCCACCTGATACTGAAATCCGCCGAACCCCTTCTTAAGGAAGGGGGCAGGACGCTTATCTATACAACAGAGGACCTCATCGATAAAACCACCGGGGAAGCTCACCCCTACAGAATATCGGGTTCTCCCAGGGAGTGGGTTATATGGGAGGTTGTAAAAGAGTAGTTCAACGTTCAAAGTTTAACGTTTAACGTTGTTTGCAGCTTTAGAAATAGCCCTGTCCAAACCTTGAACATTGAACGTGGAACATTGAACGTGAACAAAAATGTTTCACGTGAAACATTTTCCTTTGGACATTTCTTCATCAATGTATTAATTTTCCCTGAAATCGGTTTGAGTTGAGGGAAGGTATGATTAAATTAATTAAACCTAAATATCTGTTATTGTTGGTTATTTTGAAACTGTCCCTGTTCGCCGGTTTTGCCATGTGGTCCTTTTTTGGCCGGCGTAGGAAGGGAGCGGGGGATATCGTCTCCGGGAGCCATGGCTAAAGTCATAGCTGTAACAAATCAAAAGGGAGGAGTGGGCAAGACCACTACCGCCGTAAATCTGGCTGCCTCGCTGGCTGTTGCCGAGAGGAAAACTCTTCTCGTGGACATCGACCCCCAGTCAAATGCTACCAGCGGCATCGGTATTGATCCGAGCCTGGTCGTCACATCCATCTATCAGGTTCTCGTGAATGACGAACCCAGCTCCGGGGTTGTTGTTGACACACAGCTTGAGCACCTGAAACTGATCCCGTCAAATGTAGATCTCACCGGTGCCGAGCTTGAGTTGGTCAACGTTCTTTCCAGGGAGACATTGCTCAGGAGGTCCCTTTCCGGGTTGAGGGAAAATTATGAGTTCATTCTCATCGATTGTCCCCCTTCACTTGGCCTTCTGACCCTTAATGCCCTTACAGCGGCAGATTCAGTGCTGATACCCCTGCAGTGTGAATACTATGCTATGGAGGGCCTGGGAAAACTGCTTAACACTGTCAAGCTGGTGAGGAGGGCTCTGAACCAGGAGCTGGAGATCGAAGGCATTCTTCTAACGATGTTCGATCCCCGCAACAACCTGTCGCATCAGGTAGCTGCCGAAGCGAGGAAATATTTTCCGGGAAAAGTTTTCAAGACTGTTATACCGAGGAATGTCAGACTCAGCGAGGCACCCAGCCATGGCCTTCCCGCAATTTTGTACGATATCAAATCCAGAGGGACAGAGGGTTATCTCAGCCTGGCAAGGGAGATACTGAATGGAACAGAATCGTAAGCGTCAAGCCCTGGGTAAGGGATTGGGGGCGTTGATACCAGGCGGCGAGGAATCGGCGCTGCATGGAAGTCCTCTGCAAGTTCCCGTTGATGAAGTATTCCCGAACCCGAATCAGCCAAGGAAGAAATTCGAGAAAAACTCCTTAAAAGGGCTGGCGGACTCCATTCGAGAAAAGGGCATTCTGCAGGCAATACTGGTACAGAAAGTTCCGGGCGGGTACGAGCTTGTCGCTGGCGAGAGACGCCTGAGGGCGGCCAGGCTGGCGGGGCTGAGGCACATCCCGGTTCAGGTCAGGGAGCTTCAAGAGGAGGAGAAAATAGAGTTTGCTCTCATAGAAAATATCCAGAGAGAGAACCTTAACCCTGTGGAGGAGGCTCAAGCTTACAGGGAACTTCAGGACAGATATGGATTTACCCAACAGGAGGTGGCAAAGAGGGTGGGTAAGGACAGGGCCACGGTGGCCAACTCCGTCAGGATCCTCGCCCTGCCCGAATATGTCAAAAAAGAGCTGGTCGAAGGAAATTTATCAGCGGGTCATGCAAGAGCCCTGCTGTCAATTGACAGAGAAGCGGACCTGAGAAGCATGCTCAGCAGGATCCTGAAAAAAGGCCTCTCAGTCAGGGAGGTCGAGCGGGCAGTTACCCGGAAAAAGCCAAGGACTGTTGCCAGGGGCAAAACAGTGACAAAGCCCATTGAGCTCATCGACCTTGAAAAACGTCTCTCAAGAAAGCTCGCTGCGAAAGTTCGCATTAACGCCGGGGTAAGGGGAGGCAGAATAGAAGTTTCCTACAGCAATCTGGAAGAACTTAACAACCTGGTCGATATTCTCATGTCTAACAGAGATGGAGGAAAGAAATGAGCGCCAAAAAGGAAAAGACACCACCTGCACCGCGGGGAGAGATAAAGGCCTTCCTGGGTGAAGGCACGGACTTCAAGGGCATTCTTACCTTTGAGGGGACCGTACGTATCGACGGAAAGCTGGAAGGCGAGGTCTATACAAAGGACACCCTCATCATCGGCGAAAGCGCAGTTGTTGCCGCCGAGATCAATGTGAATACTGTCGTTGTAAGCGGTATGGTCAGGGGCAACATCACAGCCACAAGTAAAGTGGAAGTGTACCGTCCAGGCAAGATTTTCGGTAATGTAAAGACACCCAGCCTCTTTATAGAAGAGGGGGTCATCTTTGAGGGAAGCTGCTCTATGGCACAGGAGGACAGCAAGGTACCCAGCATTGGAACGGTACCGGAGGCTGCCTATGAAGAGCAAACGGATGACGATCTAGCTGCGACGGTAAAAAGCGATTGATGGAATTAATTGAATACAGTATATTGTATACCTTAAAATGAGCGGCGAGGGATTCTCCATTGACGCATACACCAGGCGGATATTCTACAGGGCCCTCGCTCTTGTTTTGGCAGTAACCAGCATTCTCCTCCTGGCAGGACAGAAACCCTGGGCAAAAGGAGTTGCCCTGGGCGGTTCAGCGAGCATAGTCAACCTGCTTTTAATGGTGGGTGAAGTACGGAAGCAGGTTGCAATAACTGCCAGGGGAAGCGCATGGAGAGCTGCGACAAGACACATTCTAAGGCTGATGGTGCTTGCCGCTGCCCTCGTTTATGCTGCACGGAGTGAGGATATCGCCCTTTGGGCCGCAATCCCGGCCATCTTTACATCTCAGATAGTACTCTTCAGTGGGGAACTGCTGGGGAGACAGGAGTAGGGATCCTGTGAAATGAAAGACATAACATATGTAGCCACATATTCCTTTGATCTGTTCGGTACAAGCCTGACAGTGAATACCTTCACCCTGATCAACACATGGATTGTTATGGCGGTCATTATCGTTTTTGCCATAATCGGATCCCGGAGCCTGAAAGCCTTTCCGAATCCCGTACAGCGGTTGGCCGAGATATATGTGTCGGCCATGGACAAGCTGACAAAGGAAACACTGGAGACCACCAGCAGGGCTTACTTGCCTCTGGTAGCCACCCTTTTCATTTTTCTGTTGCTGTGCAACTGGTTGGGCATGATCCCGGGTCTCGCTGAACCCACGAAGGATCTGAATACCCCCCTTAGCCTGGGCATAATGGGTTTTTTCCTGACACACACGGCAGCCATCAGGGAGAAGGGCATAGGTCAGTACCTGAAGGAATACTGCCAGCCCTTTTTTATAATGGCGCCCCTGAACGTTGTGGGTGAACTGGCAAAAGTGGTTTCCATCTCCTTTCGTCTATTCGGAAATATTCTCGGAGGGGCCATAATTATATCTGTGGTCTCACACATGATATACAGCCTGGTTCTGCCGCCCTTCCTGTATGTATTCTTCGGCATGTTTGTAGGAACCATTCAGGCGTTCGTTTTCACGATGTTAACTATCACCTACATCTCAGTAGCAACCAAATAAGGGAATTTAAGTGGAGCAGCTGGCTGTAACCGAAATCGTCAAATCCCTCTACATGCTTGGTGCAGCAATAGCCATCGGCCTCGGTGGTATTGGAGCTGGGATAGGCATTGGAATGTCAGGAGCTACCGCCTGCGAGGGTATTGGACGGCAGCCCAGGATATCTTCGGAGCTTTTCCGCATCATGCTTATCGGCCAGGCTGCAACCTCGACACCACCTACATTTGCCCTGGTTGTGTCGATACTTCTGCTCTTCAGCAACGTAGAGGGAGCTCCTCTAATACAGGGTTTTGCGGCCCTGGGCGCGGGGATCTCCATTGGTGCCGGAGCATTCGCATCGGGTATCGGAAGCGCTTTCCCGGCCAGCCGGGCCTGCGAGGCCATTGCGCGCCAGCCCCATCTTAGGGCCCCATTTACGACATTGATGCTTCTCGGCCAGGCTGTAAGCCAGACGCCGGTTATCTTTTCCCTCATGGTTTCCTTCATG
>DAOVVW010000106.1 GCA_030636965.1 Pseudomonadota bacterium
CGATGTGGGGGATGGCCATCTCGAAGTCCCAGCGCAGGGCTGCCGCAAGCTCGGGCGGGACTATCCTTCCCAGGATCAGGATGCGCTGCCTTATTCCAGCTTCGCGCAGCTCCCGGCCTTCTTCGACCGTGGCTACGCCAAGTACAGTTGCTCCGGCCTGTATGAGAGTTTTGCTGATCTCGATGGCGCCATGCCCATAGGCGTTGGCCTTAACAATGGGGAGGATCTCGGTGCCCTCGGACACCATGCCTGAGACGAGACGGAAGTTGTCCGTGAGAGCTTTGTGGTTCACTTCTGCCCAGCAGGTTTGCGATGCTGTTCTGCCGTCAAGAAACTTATACATGAAATGATGGTATCAGAAGGTTCCCCGCTCTGACATGTCCTCGAAGCGGGTATACTTGTCCAGCCAGGTCAATTTACGGGTACCGACGGGTCCGTTTCTCTGCTTGCCGATGATTATCTCGGCGATGCCCTTCTCGGAGGTAGCCTTGTTGTAGAACTCATCCCGGTAGATGAAGATGATGACATCCGCATCCTGCTCTATGGCCCCGGACTCCCTCAGGTCGGCCAGAATGGGTCTCTTGTCCTGCCTGGCTTCGACGCCTCTGTTTAGCTGGGAAAGGGCGATGACGGGGAGGTTCAGCTCCTTTGCAAGGGCCTTAAGTGAGCGGCTGATATCCGAGATCTCCTGCTCCCTGTTGTCCGAAGAGCTTTTACCCTGCATGAGCTGCATATAGTCCACGATAACCATTTCCAGGCCTTTTTCGGCCATGAGGCGCCTGGTTTTTGCCCTCATCTCCATAACGGTGATCGCCGGGGTGTCGTCAACATATATTGGTGCGTCCGAGAGCTGTCCGGCGGCCTGGGTGAGCTTGGGCCAGTCCGTCTTGCCCAGATAGCCGCTGCGGAGCCGGTGGGCGTCGATGCGCGCCTGGGAACAGAGCATCCTGGTGACCAGCTGTTCCTTGGCCATCTCCAGGCTGAAGATAGCCACCGGTTTCTTGTGAACAATGGCTACGTTCTGGGCCACGTTCAGGCAGAAGGCCGTCTTGCCCATGGACGGCCTGCCGGCTACAATGATCAGGTCCGCCTTCTGCATCCCGGAGGTCAACTCGTCGATGTCAGCAAAACCTGTGGGCACGCCCGTCAGGTGTTCCTTTCTCTCGTAGAGGTCTTCGATAGTCTTGAAGCTGCTCTTGACGATCTCCTTCAGGGAGAAAAAGCCCGCCTTGACCCTCTTTTCCGAGATCTGGAAGATGCGCCGTTCGGCGCTGTCTAACAGTTCATCCACCTCGCCAGGTGAATCGAAACAGTCTTCGAGAATATTGGATGAAGTGGTAATAAGATCACGGAGGATGGATTTATCCTTAACGATACGGGCGTAGTGCCCGACCCCCGCAGAAGTAGGAACACCCTCCACGAGAGAGGGCAAAAAAGATGCTCCACCGATCCTCTCGAGAAGATTCTCAGAGCGGAGCCTGTTGGTGAGGGTGATGAGGTCTATGGGCTCACCCTTTTCAGACAGGGAGAGCATGTTATCGAAGATTAAACGATGACTGTCCTGGTAAAAAGACGTTGAAGTGAGGATCTCCATGACGGTGTAGATTGCCTCGTTTTCCAGCAGAACGGCACCCAGTACGGCCCTTTCAGCCTCCAGATTCTGCGGGGGTACTTTCCTGGCCTCGAGGCCTTCAGTCATGGATCACTCTTTCTCTTCTGCGTCCGCCTCTTTTTCGACGATAACTTTCAAAGCTGCCGGGACGTCGTGTGGTAGCTTTACGGGAACCTCTATCTCACCCAGATCCTTGATCGGCTCTTCCATCTGAATGAGCCTCCGATCCAATGTTATTCCATGGGCGGAAACAGCCTCGGCAAGGTCCATGTTGGTGACGGAACCGAACAGGCGGCCCGTTTCGCCCGCTTTCCTGGTAAACGTCAGGGTAAGGTCGGAGAGTTTTTCGGAAAGGGATCTTGTTTTTTCGGCATCCAGCTCCATCTTTTTCTCAATGGCCCTGAGATGATGCTCCTGGGCCTTAATGTTCTTGCTTGTGGCCCTAACGGCCAATTTTCTGGGTATAAGGAAGTTCCGGGCGTAGCCGTTCTTTACCTCTATCGTCTCGCCCATTTGTCCAAGGCTGGATACATCCTCCAGAAGAATAACTTTCATCGTTTGCTCCTTTTACAGTACATAATGTTGATTTGGGCGCCCCTCAATGTCGAGAGAAAAAGGCATTATAACATCAAATCAGATCGGGTTAAATTTTATTCGCCCTCCTCGGGAAAGGGAAAGCGGTTGCGGAAGTCGATCCACGTATCGAAAAGACCAATAAGCGCAACGGTGATGATAAGCACCATTGGATACGCTATCGCGACAAACATCAGCATAAACATCCTGAATATATGGGGGATTCCCAACCGGGAAAAAATGTGCCCCAAAACAACCATGCCCTGAATTCCGTAAAGTGTCCCTAAGGGGATCAGCCCATTCAAGGCTACGTTCTGTACCGTTCCACTGCTCAGGACTACCATTGCGGCCAGGACTACGAAAACACCCACAAAGGGAAAGGGGAGGTACCAGCGGGCAAAAAACGACGGCTCTTCCTCTTCCATGAAACCGGTCTGGACCAGAAGCCCTCTGGTCAGCACCCTGTAAAACGCAAGCAGCAGTGTCAGAGTGGAAAGCCAGATCCCCGCGAAAAGGCGCTTCCAGACATCTATGACCCACTGGAGTTGTTGTACGTTCTCTGCCGGGATATCGTTGCCTGTGGATACCGTCTCCATGAAAAATCCCATCTTCTCCAGCGTCTGCCTGTAGACCTCACCCAAGGTGAGGTCCGTCGTAGAGCTGTAGATGAACATGGCGACAAGTCCCACACCGGCTACAAATCCGACTCCGGCGAGAACAGAGAAATGTGGTGGCCCTTCTGCTCCTATGGCCCAGTAAATTGCGAGGCATAGAGGGAACGTTTCCACGGCAAAAAGCAGGCCCGCGCCGGGACCCTGCACAAATGCAGTGGCCATGGTTACGAGAGCAATGGCACCGAGACCCTCGGTGATGTTCCTTCTTCTCATCCCGTAGGCGAGGGGTATGGGTGTCATGACACCCAAGGCGGTTCCCAGGGAAGGATGTAGGAAAAAAGCTCCCAGGGGAACGATAGCGATCCCTATGAGAGTGAGCCAGAGTCTGACGGTCTCTTTCTGACCTACGTCCTCTGAAAAAGCCTGTTTTTGTGTGTTATCGAATACCATTCTAATAGACAACTAAACGAGTTTCAGGTTGAAAGTTTCGAGTTTCAAGTATGGATAATGTAGTATCTTTTACTTGAAACCTGAAACTTGAAACCAGGTTAAATACTAGCTTTCAACCGTAAACGGCAAAAATGCTATACTGCGGGCCTTCTTGATGGCCGCTGTGAGTTTCCTCTGATGTTTGTCGCAGTTGCCGGATATCCTGCTGGGAAGGATTTTTCCCCGATCGGTGATGTACCGTTTCAGTGCTCTTGCGTTCTTGTAGTCGACCTTGTCAATATCATCTACGCAGAAATGGCAGACTTTCCGCCGCCTCGAAAATCTTCTCTTCATCATCTTTAAGTTGTCTCCTATACTGAGTTTTGTGGTTTTGTAGGGTCGAAGCTCATTTTGTGGGGTCAGAGCTCAGATTCTCAGGTTTCGCCGAGGATTGTAAACAAACCTGAGAATCTGAGCTCTGACCCCACTTTTCCCTTTTCCAGAGGTCCGACCTCGTACTTACTAAAACGGGATGTCCGATTCGTCGAACTCGCTGGCGTCGTCGCCGTCGCTGCCGGGTGTGCCTTTTGCGCCCTCAGCGCTTCTTGAGCCAAGGAACTGGACCGTGTTGGCCACTACTTCAACCTTACTTCTCTTCTGGCCTTCACTGGTTTCCCAACGGTTCTGCTGAAGTCGGCCCTCAACGAGGACAGATCTTCCCTTGCTGAGATATTCGCTGCAGTTCTCCGCCTGTTTGCCCCACACTACGATGTCGAAGAAGTCGACCTCTTCCCTGACCTCATCCTCGGTCTTGAATCGGCGATTAATGGCAATACCGAAGTTTGCCACCGCGGTTCCACCGGGGGTGTACCTGAGCTCGGGGTCCCGTGTGAGATTACCCATGAGAATGACTCGATTGTAACTTGCCATGTCAGCCGTCCTGTATGGTTAGGGTTGGATCATCAAGGAGCTGGGGTTTGTCTTTGAGCGTCTCTTCGATCGACATCACCCTAACGGTCATATATCGGATGTTCGTATCGGTGATACGCAGGATCCTTTCCAGCTCTCTTATCGTATCCGATTTTGCAGCGTAGAGGAGATAAACAAAGTATCCCCTGGGGTTGCCCTTGACCTGGTAGGCAAGTTTCTTGAGCCCCCAGATGTCAGACTTGTGGACCTCTCCCCCGTCGTCAGTGATGATCTTGGTGTACACGTCGACACTCTCCTTGACCTGGTCTTCTGTCAGGTCAGGGTGGAGAATACAGATGGTTTCGTAGCCTTTCACATTGAGTCTCCTTTCGGGCTACAGCCCCCGCCAGCCGGGTGGATCCGGTGCGCGAGCAAGGAGTTTGTGTGCTCTTCCCGTTTGTATGCGGGGAAGGTTCGAATTTGAATTCATTTCTTTAACATAATTATCTGTTCTTATCAAGTGTAGTGAACGTTGATTGTAAGTCGATATTCGAGATTCGAAAGTCGAGATTCAATATTAATAAACCAGGTTTACGTAAGATATTGATCGCAAACTATAACTATGTCCAATTTCGAATTTCCAATATCGATTCTCGAACATTTGTTCACCGACAACCAGCATCTATTTTATTGATCGTTCATATTTATCTTTAGCCAAGCGCACAAACGAACCGCACTTACTGCATTTCAGCACAACCTCTACACCCATCTGGATAACAGTAAACTCGTTAGAACCGCAGGGGTGGGGTTTCTTCAGAGACACTTTCTCTTTTGAAAGGTTCGGTTCCTGTGTGTTATCTCACAGTTGTCTAGTTTCTAGTTTCTGGTTTCTAGTTTCTAGTGATAGTAACTGTTCAAGGTTCAACGTTCAACGTTGGAATGGAACATTAGAGCATTAAATCAATAGAAATTGGAGAATGGAGATTGGAAATTGGGTTTAGAGCATTGGAAATTAGACATTAGAAATTGGAGAATGGAAAAGCGATATTCGAAATTGGATTTATGAATAA